>JAVHQZ010000110.1:0-1676 GCA_036171415.1 Minisyncoccota bacterium
GCGGTTTTGAGCTTGGCCCCGCCAAAGGCGGGTCAAAACCGCGACCTGCCTGCCGGCAGGCAGGGACCGCAGGCGACTTTTCCGCGGGAAGAAAAGGACGTCCGTCCCTCTAAAGTGAGAAGGCGGAATCCTGCGGGCTTTTTTTAAATATTTTTTTCTGTTAAAGTTTTGAAGTCCCGATATTTTTCAAATCTTTGATTGGTTAAAATATCGAGGATCCACGATTCCGTTTGGCGGAATCGGGACAATATAAACATGAAACTATCCATAGGAATCGTGGGGATGCCGAACGTCGGCAAGTCCACTTTATTCAAAAATCTTACCAAAAGCGAAGTTCATATCGCGAACTATCCTTTCGCGACCATCGACCCCAATGTGGGCGTAGTTGCCGTTCCCGACGAACGGCTCGCGAAGCTGACCGAGCTAAGCAAGTCCAAGAAAACCATTCCGGCCGTGGTGGAATTTTACGATATCGCCGGCCTCGTTAAGGGCGCGGCGCAGGGCGAGGGGTTGGGCAATCAGTTTTTAACTCACATCCGGGATACCCAGGCCATAGTTGTGGTTTTGCGTGTTTTCAAAAATCCGGAAATCATTCACGTGGAAGGCGCTCCGGATCCGCTTCGGGATTTGGAAATAATAAACAGCGAGTTGGCGCTTAAAGATTTAGATACGATAGAAAAACGCCTAAAAAAACTGGAAGGAGAGGCAAGGACAGGGGATAAAATAGCTATAAAAAATCTGGAGGCTATAAATAAAGTAAAAATAGTATTGGAAAAAGGCGGATTGGCGATTGAGTTTCGCGACGAACCCATAGTTAAAGAATTGACGCTCTTAACCGCCAAGCGGCAGCTATATCTATTAAACGGCGAGGAATCGGAAGTCACTCCGGAATTACTCGCGAAGATAAAAGAAATTGGCGCGGATTACGTTCTGGCGGATTTATCCAAAGAGGCAGGCGTGCCCCAGCTTATTAAAAAAGCCTACGAAATATTGGACCTCATAAGCTTTCTTACGACTGGGGAGGACGAAACCCGGGCTTGGACAATTACGAGAGGAGAAAAGGCGCCCCAGGCCGCAGGAGCTATTCATACAGATTTTGAAAAAAACTTTATCCGGGCGGAAGTGGTGAGCTATGACGACCTTATTAAGTCCGGCGGCTGGGCGCAGGCGAAACAAAAAGGCCATTTACGCGTTGAGGGAAAGGACTACGTAGTAAAAGACGGAGATATTATGGAAATTCGTCACGGATAGGTTTGACTTCCGGAAGAAAAAGCGTAAAATGTTCTTAGTTTTTCGAAGAAAGGAGTGAGTGTGGACGATATGCCTCAGGGACACTGCAAGATGTGCATGGCGGACAGATTTTTCCGGCCTCTCCCGAAGGTGGGGGACGACGAAGAGTTCGAATGCGCGATGTGCAAAAACCGAGTCTACGAGATTCCTCCGCCGTTCACGGTGAGGGGAGACCCTCCCAAAAAGAAAAAGAAGCAGAGATACTGACAACCGGCCGCCCCAATGGGGCGGCTTTTCCTTTAACGCACTTTTTGTTAACCTAAACCCAGCTGTTTTAAAGGAGATCCAATGTCCAAAACTAAAAGAAACCTTTTGATCGGAGCATTGGTTTTGGTGACGCTGTTGTTTCCTGTTTTGGCATTTTGCCATTACACCAACTTCGGGAG
>JAVHQZ010000111.1:0-1675 GCA_036171415.1 Minisyncoccota bacterium
GGTAATTATATCATTTCGTGCTTCCGATTCGCTAAGCTTGACCACGCCTCTTGGATAATAAAAAGAAATATAAAAAGCCGCCTAATCGGCGGCTTTGGGTGCGTTAAGCAAGGCTTCCCTGATCCAGAACTCTTCCGCTTCTTTGGAATACTCAAGCGGCTCCTCTTCCGGTTCCGGCTTCACGAAGCGGAAAACTTTGCGCCTGCGGCTAAAACGCCTTTTCTGCCACTCGATGCGCCGGCGCCTCTTATGCTTCCGGCTCAAATGGGCTTCTCCCTGGCTTCGGTGCCGACATCGACCGTCCGCTTGGTATAGCCCTCGATACCGTATCTAGGCTCCTTCTCGCCTTCGGCGAGTTCCTTCTTAGACCAGCGGCCGAAACGCTTTTTGCACTCGTAGCAGTAAATTTCTGAAATGCCGTCGTAGTGATACGGGTCATCCCAGCTGTATTCGACGAGACAAACCTTGTGCATAGCGTTCACGGGACAACTCAGACCTGTCATTATGGCCTCCTTTAAATTACTGCCCTTAATATATGCGCGCGCACCGACGCGGTCAACCGCAACCCTAAATTTTGTAGACCACGTCTTTCCTCTCTACTATTATTTCCCAGCCCTGTCGCTTCGCGTATTTATAAAGTTTTTCATTGGGGTTAAAGACAATCGCCCGGTCCACCATTTTCAAAAACGGAATGTCGCTTTCCGTATCCCCCGCTCCGACCGAGCCCTTGAGAGTCAGCCCTCCCTTGGCAACCGCTCGTTTCAAAATTTTCGCTTTATCGTAAATGAGGTCCGGAAAAAGAATCTTGCCGGTGAACTTGCCCGCTTTATCCACTTCGTTCATTATCCCGTAAACTTTGCTGAAACCGAGAGTCTTGCAGAAATTTTCAACCGCCAGCTTCGGCGAGTGGGAAATGGCCATGACGTAGTATCCCTTCTTCTTCAACTCCCTGACCAATTCGCGGGTAAAGCGGTAGGTTCTTCCCTTTTCCCGGGCCACAACCCGGTGTGCTACCCTCCGGAAATCGGAATATTTCACTCCGGCGATATTCGCCTCAAAAGCCTTAACCACGCCCATGATATAGTCGTCATAATCCCCGACTCTGTTTAGCCATTTTTCCCTGGCCCGCTGATAATTACTTTCAATATCGGCCGGAAAAACTTTCTCGTCTATCATTTCCTCAACCAAGCGGATGAGAAGGCTTGAACGAAAAATAGTTCCGTCGACATCAAAAATCGCTAATTTCTTTTCTTTCATCGTTAATTAAATTATAGCACCAATTTTAAAGCCCAGACGCGTTCGTCGGGGCTTTGTATCGTGGCCTACCTTGGTGTCCGGAGCTCGTTACAGGAAGAACAAAGAATCTCTTCGATGACTTCGGCCTCTTCGGGAGAAGTGACGAGGTCATCCATCTTCTCCCTAAGCACCAGGAGCTCGTCGGGGGTCGGATTGTTTCCGGGAAATTCCTCAATGTCGCGGACCGTCCGCCGGCACGGAACCACCGGGTCGAAGTCCCTCTCTTCTGCCGGATTTGACCTCATAACCTTGACCATAAATCCCTCCTTTATTCTCAAATACCCCAAAGGGTCTGCCGACAATCTATACCTCGTAACGGTCAGCTGTCAAAGCAAATCTCCGTCCGCCAAAATTTGAAAAAAACGAGCCCCCTTGCTAA
>JAVHQZ010000112.1:0-1666 GCA_036171415.1 Minisyncoccota bacterium
CTTTATTCTGGAACTACTCCTGATACTTGCTTTTATTGACCTTAGGCATTTCATTTTGGCCGATTCGGTGATGGCGGTTCGGCATCGTCTACCGTTACCATCAATATTACCAACGGCCCCCCTACCGTTCCTTCCGTTACCGTTATCGAATCCGATTACTGTACTTCTTTTGGTGCTTATGTGAACTGGACCTATTCCGACCCCGAAGGCGACCCCCAGTCGGCTTATCAAGTCCAGATAGACAATCAGGGTTCTTTTGGCTCGCCCGAAGTTGATACCGGTAAGGTGTCCGGCGGCGGTACCTCGTATTTCGCAGGTAGCGGCTTGGATTTCAACATTACTTACAAGTCCCGCGTTAGGGTCTGGGACTCAAACGACAATGTTTCCAACTGGACCGAATCTGGTTCTTGGAAAACTCCCAAGCATGCCTACCCCTATGTTGACTTCACTTATTCTCCTTCAGACGACATTCCCGCCAAACAGCTGGTTCAATTTACCGATTTGACAACGTTCTCTGACGGAGGCGGCGGAACGAGGGTGTGGTCATGGCTTTTCGGTGACAGCGGCACATCAGCCCAGCAGAACCCCTCCCACACTTACAATCTGCCTGGTATCTACAGTGTATCTCTTATCGCAACCGACAAAGACAATTACTCCTGCTCCCGCACCAAACCTATTACCATTGCCCAACCGATTCCTGTGTGGAAGGAGGTTAGCCCGAAATAACCGCTCCGCCTCTCTCGTTTCCGCTCCCTTTTCTCGCCTGCGCTCATCAACTCATTCAAAACAGGATTTGTAGCCATAATTTTAGGTAACCCTCATCTGCTCCGCGACGCTCTCGACCTAAAATTACTGGACAAATCCTGTTTTTCTATTCCTTGATTCGCTTGGCTCCGATGTCGCGGAAATTAGAGGGGCTCGCTCTAGCCAAACTGCCCAGCCGCCAAGACGCAAAAAGTAATGGGGACGAAGTTTTACCCCTTTTTGCTAAACGCATAGAGCAAACAAAAAACCCAGCAATGATGCTGGGGTAGGTTATGACTTTTGCGCAACTGGGAGTGCACCGTGCGACTTAATTCCCAACAGGGAAATTCGCGGTGATTCCGATCAGAGGATTCTCTCTTAAGCTGAAAGAGAAGTTGGCGATGCCGGGAGGCAGGTCGTTGGGGAGTCGTATATTCACCTGATATAGGCCGACAAACCCCGGCGTTAGGCCGGCGTAGTCCAAGGGGACATCTTTCCAATTAACTTGGGCTCGAAACCCGGCACTTACTCTCTGTGCCCCCGTTACCACTTGACCGGTAGTTCCTCCGCCTTCAACCTGCCCTAACCCCGTCATGTAAAAGACGAGATAGTCACCAGGCCTGGCCGGGAGAGTCGAGGAGATCACCCTATTGGTAACCGCATTTACGATAGCTCCTTGGAACATTCCTGGCGCTACCGGGGTAACCCTCGCAAACTCAGTCGGGCTGGTTATGCCCGCAAACGTTGCGACTATACTTACCCTTGTTTGCCCGGTTACCTCAAAGGGCATCTGGCAATTTACTTGATTGAAACTGATGTAAAACAAGGGGCAAAGGACACCATTCACCGCGAGAGATACCCCGTTGGCCTCCGTCTTAAGACGGGAAGTGCCCGATTGGAGACCAGTAGCTAGACCCTTCCA
>JAVHQZ010000113.1:0-1641 GCA_036171415.1 Minisyncoccota bacterium
ATGTATCAATTGGAAAAACGCGCCGGCGGGAACGTAAATGTTTTTAAAAAATCGTTCTTTATGATTTTCGGATTCTTCGCCGCTTACGGACTTTTCGAATACCGGTGGGGAATTTTATCCGCGGGTCTCGCGGGTGCTATAATTGCATATATGTTTTTTCCGTCCTTCGGGAAACTGGCGACGGCGAGCGAAGAGACAAAAAAAATTGAGAAACAAATGGACGAGCATTGTTGCGACTAAAATACAGTAGATAGTAGTTAGTAGGTGGTATGTAGTAGAAATATAAAATAATACAATTGATACAAAATACTGGATTCCGGATGAGTACTCCGGAATGACACCAAAAATGAAATCCAAGATAACCAAAATTTCGCTCATACTGCTCGCCATAACCCTGGTCTACATGGCCGGGTTCGCGATGCTCCACAGCGGAGGACACCAGGAATGCGCCGCGGCCAATATCGTCGGCGGAAAGTGTGCTCCAGGCTCTAGCCTTTTGGAGACCGCGACTCTTCACTTGGACACCCTGAAGCGCATTTCCGTCGCAAACTTGGCTTCCTTTGCGCTCGGGATTTTCGCCATATTTCTTATTCTTTTCTCCGGTCTCTCCGCGGCTTTTTTTAGAGCCAAGGGAAAGTTCGTCGTTTTGCAGGCGGAACGTATCCGGCTATTTATTAAAACGTCATCTCTTCACAAAAAACTTGATTGGCTTATAACCCGCGAAAAGCGGGACCCCGCTATCTCCTTCGCCGTAAGCGCCTAAGCGTTTAGTTTCGCTTAACTTTGCTTACGGCCGAAACCGCGCAATCGCGGTTTTTTTCATTTGTCATTCCGGCCAGTGAGCCGGAATCCAGAAACACTGGATCCCGGGTTCCTGAATCTGGTTCAGGACAAGCTTGCCCGGGATGACATGCGAAAGGAAGGATAAAAACAAAAAAATAGCTTAATAACATATATGTTATTAAGCCCAAACAACAAAAAATAGCTCTATATCATATATGATATACGACCAAAGAATAATCAACACAAACATGCACGATCACAACTGCGAACAAAATTGCGAACACGTTATGGAAGTGAAAACAAAAAACGAAGCGAATAAAAATCTATTCCTCCCCATATCCATTTTGGCGGCGGCCGGAATACTCGGAGTTGGAATGGTTTATTCCGCGAACATTAAGGCCGGGGGAGCGAAGTCTTCCGCGACTGCTCCGACCGCGGCGGCAAGCGCGCCCGTAGACCCGCTTGTTGCCCAAGTAATTCCCAATTCCGTGGCATTTCCCGTTACCTGGGGAGACCTTGGCAAAAAAATGATAGAAGCCGGCGTCATAGACCAGGCCAAATTCGAGGCGCTCTACGCGGAACGGGGCGGAATGACGCCGGCGATGACGGCCATGCTTACCGGTTCAAATAACGGCCAGCTGGTTATGACTCCGGATAATTCCGGCTACATTCTGAACCTTCTTTGGGCTTTAGGATTGGCAGAGCAGAGCGATGTTCTGTCTAAGGGACCGATGGTGAATTATAAAGGAGTCAAGACAGAAAACTTCGCTTCCACGGGAGGCTGGACGCTGGGAACAGGCAATCCGATGGACCACTACGCCAAACACAACCTATTGAACCTAACGGCAGAGCAGCAGG
>JAVHQZ010000114.1:0-7406 GCA_036171415.1 Minisyncoccota bacterium
AAGCGGTTAGGCAGCCGACAGCGATGCCTCCCAAAATATCCAGCGGCCAATGCACGCCGGCAAAAATCCTCGCGACTCCGACAATGAAAGATAGTCCCAAAAGCCGCCATCCGAACTTCTTGTTATAAAATAAAACGATTACCGCGAGCGAAAAAAGGAAGGTCATGTGCCCCGACGGAAAAGACGCGCCGGATTCCGTGATGAGGGATGTAAAGCCGAGCGCCTCAAAGGGACGGGGGTGATAGTAAAAAAATCTAATCCACTCGGTTAAAAGTCCGCGGGCGATAATCGCGGAGATGGCCAGTTCGGCAAAAAGAAAAAGCGCCTCTCTCCTTGGTTTTTTAAACAGCCAGACAACTATCGCCAGGACCAAAAAGTAAGTAAGGTATTTTGCGAAGAAAATAATAGCCCCGTCCAAAAACGGACTGCGGTTCACAAAGCTCCAGAAGAAGTTGAATATCGTTTGATTCATCCCGTTAATTTTATCAATTTTCCAAAACTTTGGCCAGAAACCAAAACCCGGACAGTCCATGGACTGTCCGGGTTAAGTTCTATCTGGTAACGAAGGGCAGGAGGGCCATGTGCCTGGCGCGCTTGATGGCTTCGGATAGCTTCCTCTGGTGCTTGGCGCAGATAAAGCTGTGTTTCGGGTCAATGATCTTCGCCTGGCTTGAAACAAACCGGCGCAAAAGATCTACCTCCTTGTAGTCTATTTCGTTAATGTTTTGAGAGCAGAAGAAACACTGCTTTGTCGTTGTATTGGTAATCATATGTCGTGAAGATTCTAATGCATGCTTGGCTAAACTGCAAGCTTGAAGTTAAAACGGGATGTCTTCCGGCCTGGCCGTTTCCTGGTCCAGGTCGATAACCGGGATTTCCTCGGGGGTAGTTTGAGCCGGAGCCTGCGGTTCCTTCTTGGCGGAATACGCTCCATCGCTTCTCGCTCCCGCGGGTTTAGGCCCGAGCTGGAAACGCTCACAGATTATTTCGGTGGTCTTTCTGGTCGAGCCCTGCTTATCCTGCCAACTCTTGGTAGAAAGCCTCCCCTCCACCAAAACCATGGCGCCCTTAACCAGGAATTGGCTCGCAATTTCCGCCTGGCGTCCCCAGACGACCACGCTGTGAAATTCCGTCTCTTCCTGCCTGGCTCCGGCTTTATCCGTCCAGACGCGGTTTGTGGCCACGGAAAAGGCGGTCACGGACTGTCCCCCGGAGGTCTTCCTGAGTTCCGGCTGGGCGGTCGTCCTGCCGACTATCAAAACTTTATTTAGATTCATTCGTTTTTGTATTTTCTCTACCCACTACTCACTACCAACTATTTAAGTATCTCTTCTATCTTTTTTTCCAAATCTTCGTTGGTCAGAGTTTCCAGGGGTCTCACGGGCTCGGGCTTCCGCTCTATGGAAGCGCGCTCTGCTACTCGCGGGGTTTCCATTCTCGGCCGGGTTTCCATTTTCTTGAAAGGCGGGGTGATAATCAGGTGCCGTAAAATTCCCGGTTTTGTTTCCATCTCGTGGGTAAGGTGGGCAATTTCGGCGGGGTCCATGGAAAAATGCAAAAATCCGAAAAAGGCGTTGGTTTCTTTTTTAATCGGGTAAGACAGGGCTATTTTCTGGATCGACCCCTCTAACGCTATCTCTCCGCCCAAATCCTTAACGAATTTGGTGACCGTGGAAAGTCCGCCTTCTTCTTGAAGGAGGAAAGACATTTCATATTGTTTTTTATCAGTTTGTTCAGTCATATTATTCTGCCTATTCTACGCCTTGTGCTTTTTCTTCGGCCTCTTCCTCTTTGGTCTCCGGTGGAGCAACTTCTTTCATAGCACCCGCGGGAATCAATCTGCCGATGATGACATTCTCCTTGAGACCGCGTAGCGTGTCAACCCTTCCTTCGACCGCGGAGTTAACGAGGACTCTAGCGGTGTCCTGGAAGGACGCGGCGGAGAGGAAGCTGTCGGTAGAGAGCGCGACCCGGGTAATACCGAGAAGCAGCTGCCGAGCCTTGGCCGGAGTCTTGCCCGCCTTCTTCAAACCGCGGTTTATTTCCAAGAACTTAGATTTTTCGGTTAGCTCGCCGATGACCAAATCCGGAGACTCGCCCGGGTCGGTTATGCGCACGCGGGAGAACATCTGCCGAACGATAATTTCGATGTGCTTGTTGTCGATCGGAGCGCCTTCGTTCAGGTAAATCTTTTGGATTTCGTCGATGACGTAGGTAATAACCGCCGCGGAGCCTCTGAAGGCCAGAAGTTCTCTGAGATCGATATGCCCCTCGGAAAGCTGGTCGCCGGCCTTAACTTTGTCCCCTGCTTTTATCTGCAAAACCATGGAGCGCGGAATGGAGTATTCCAAAAGCTCGGGATTCTTTTTGGTCTTGGATTTGGTCTTCTTCACCGGTTCGGCTTTCTTGTCGGCCGAAACGGTTACTTTAATTCTGATGGTCTTCAAGTTGCCGACCTCTTCAATATCTTCAATTACGCCATCAGCCTCGGCGAGTATGGCTTTTCCTTTCGGCGGTCTGGCTTCAAAAAGCTCTTCAACGCGCGGGAGGCCGTAAGTGATGTCGGATGACGCCACACCTCCGGCGTGGAAAGTCTTAAGCGTAAGTTGGGTTCCCGGCTCACCGATGGACTGAGCGGCGATAACACCGACGGCTTCGCCCAATTTAACCGGAGTATTTCTGCCGAGGTCCAAACCGTAACACTTGGCACAGATGCCGTAGAGAGTCTTACAGGTCAAAGGCGAGCGGACCATAGCCGAGTCGGCTTTGGATTTGTCTATTTCTTCGGCAAGCGCGCGGGTAATAACTTCCCCGGCCCTAACCAAAATTTTATTTCCCGCTTTTACGTCTTCCAGCGCGGTGCGGGAGAAAATACGGGTAACAAACGGTTGTTTGTTTTTCCCTTCTCCGGTCACGCGCAAAATTTCCATTCCTTCTTTGGTCTTACAATCTTCGTCCCGGATAACCAAATCCTGCGCGACGTCCACCAAGCGGCGGGTAAGATAACCGGCGGAGGCGGTTTTAAGCGCCGTGTCGGTAACACCCTTTCTGGCTCCGTGGGTAGCGATAAAGTATTCCAAGACGCTCAAACCTTCTTTAAAGGAAGACTTAATCGGAAGCTCAATAGGTTCACCTTGAGGGTTTCTGACGATACCCTTCATACCCATCATCTGCACCGGCTGAGCCCACGTACCGCGGCTTCCGGAGTCGATTATCTGATAGATTGGGTTGTTTTCCGTGAGCGCCACGGCAACCTTCTTGGTAATCTCGTCTTTAGCTCTTTCCCAAATATTGATGACCCGGGCCCTCCTCTCGCTCGCGGTTAAGAGACCGTCGTTCCAATGTCCGCGGATTTTCGCCACTTCCACTTCGGCTCTTTCCAAAATTTCTTTTTTCTCTTTCGGAACCTCCAAGTCCATGATGGACCAGGTAATGCCGGATTTGGTAGCGCTCTCGAAACCGAGAAGCTTAACCGTGTCCAAAATTTCCGCGGTCTTTTCCGTTCCGTTCAGACGGAATACAAGCTCCATAACTTTTTCCAATTTCTTCTTGGAGAGAACTTCGTTGACGTAAGGAACGGTTCCGTCCAAGGCGCGGTTAAAGATTATCCGGCCGATGGTCGTCTTTTCTTTGATTCCGAGCTCGCCCACAAAAATCGGCTCATGGGTCTGAATCGCGTTCGCCGAATAAGCCATTAACGCTTCGGTGGTGTTAACGAAAGCCTTGTTCCTGTCCGGAACCGCAGCATTCGAACGGGTGAGATAGTAAATACCCAGGGCGCCGTCGGTAGTAATAGTAGTAACGATTTCTCCGGTTGCGGGTTTCAAGAGATTCTTACCCGCGGCCATAATTTCGTTCGCTTCGCGTTGGGCGTCAACGGAAAGCGGAACGTGCACGGCCATCTGGTCTCCGTCAAAGTCGGCGTTAAAGGCCAAACATACGAGCGGCGGGAGCTGGATAGCCAAACCTTCCACAAGTTTCGGGCGGAAGGCCTGAACGGAAAGGCGGTGCAAAGTCGGCGCGCGGTTTAAGAGTACGCGGCGGTCTTTGATAATTTCTTCAAGAATTGCCCAGACTTCATCGGAGCCCTGCTCGATGATGCGGTTGGCGTTCCTAATGTTGTGGGCGATACCGCGGCGGATTATTTCACCTATAACGAACGGGCGGAAAAGTTCCAAGGCCATTTTCTTCGGCAAACCGCACTCATCAATCTTGAGTTTCGGACCGACAACGATAACCGAACGGCCGGAGTAGTCCACGCGCTTGCCGAGTAAGTTCTGGCGGAAACGTCCCTGCTTGCCCTTCAACATATCGGCCAAGGAGCGGAGCGGACGCCTCGCGGAGCTCATCTGCTGCGCGCCGAATCTTGCGGAGTTGTCGATAAGAGCGTCCACGGCTTCCTGCAACATTCTCTTTTCGTTCTTAACGATGATTTCCGGAGCTTTAATTTCCAGAAGTTTCTTCAGGCGGTTGTTGCGGTTGATGATGCGCCTGTAGAGGTCGTTCAAGTCGGAAGTCGCGTAGCGGCCGCCGTCCAAGGGAACCATCGGACGCAAGTCCGGAGGTAAAACCGGCAAAACGGTCATGATGAGCCACTCCGGACGCGCGGCGTTCTTAATCATAGAGCGGACAATCTTTAAGCGGCGCAAAAGCTTCACTTCGGTTAACGGATCTTTGAGACCCGCAACCATCTTTTCGATCTTTTTAACTTCGTCGCGCAAATCCAATTGTTCCAAAATCGCGCGGATAGCTTCTGCTCCGGTTCCGGCCTTAAACACATCGCCGAAGCGGCGGGAAAGGCGGAAGTATTCGTCTTCGGTTAAAACCAACCCCAAACGGAGATCGTCCAACATCTCGCGGAGATTTTCGGCGGAGGAAAGGAGTTCGTTTTTAATCTTGCGGTTCTTGCCTTCGGTGGCTTTTAGTTTCGCCTTCAGTTCTTTATCCAAATCGGAAATGACCCTCTGGCGTTGCTCTTCATCCACGTGAGTAACTACGTAATCAACGTAGTACATAACCCGTTCAAGCTTCTGAGCCGGAACGTCCAAAAGTAAGCTCAAAGGCGACGGAGAGCTCTTCAAGAACCAGATATGGGCAACAGGCGTGGCCAAAGTGATGTGGCCCAGCCGGTCGCGGCGGACGACGGCGCGGGTGACTTCCACTCCGCACTTGTCACAAACGACACCCTTGTAGCGGATACGCCGATACTTACCGCAATAACATTCGTAGTCTTTGGTTGGGCCGAAAATGCGCTCGGAGAACAAGCCGTCTTTTTCCGGACGCTGGGTTCTGTAGTTTATGGTTTCCGGTTTGATAACTTCGCCGTGAGACCAACGCATTATCTCATCGGGAGAGGCTACGCCGATTTCCAGGGCGTCAAAAACATTTTGCTTCTCCCCTTCTAAGGGTTTCGGAATCGGGTCGACGCGGAGGGAGAGAGCTTTAAGCTCGTTTATCAGCACGTTGAAAGACGCCGGGATGTTCGGCTCGCGGATAGGTTCGCTTCTGATAATGGACTCGTAAGCGGCGGAGCGCCCCATCACGTCGTCGGACTTGATGGTTAACATTTCCTGCAGAGTGTGGCGCGCGCCGTAACCCTCAAGCGCCCAGACTTCCATTTCACCGAAACGCTGGCCGCCGAATTGCGCCTTGCCTCCGAGCGGCTGCTGGGTAATCAAAGAGTAAGGACCGATGGAGCGCATGTGAACCTTGTCTTCAACCAAGTGGTTCAGTTTCAACATATAAATCTGCCCGACCATAACTTTCTGGTCGAACTTTTCTCCGGTGCGGCCGTCGTAAAGATCCATCTTGCCGTCTTCCGGCAATCCGGCTTTCTTGAGTTCGGCTTTAATATCCTCTTCGGTAACCTGGCTGAAGGGAGGTACAACGGCCCTATAGCCGAGCTTCTTTGCCGCCCAACCCAAGTGGGTTTCTAAAATCTGCCCGAGGTTCATACGGGAAGGCACGCCGAGCGGGTTCAAAATAATGTCCATCGGAGTTCCGTCGGCCAAGTGAGGCATGTCCTCTACCGGGCGAATTTGGGAAATAACACCCTTGTTACCGTGGCGGCCGGCGAGTTTGTCGCCCACCTGCACTTTTCGAAGGCTCGCAATTTCCACGTGAATGCGCTTAATTATGCCTGCGTCCAATTTATCGCCCTGGTCGCGGGAGAAAATCTTTATGCCGACAATTCTGCCGCGCTTGCCGTGCGGGAGGTTCAGAGACGTGTCCTTAACGTCGCGGGCCTTTTCGCCGAAAATGGCGCGGAGCAATCTTTCCTCGGCAGTAAGTTCCGCTTCGCCACGTGGAGAAATTTTTCCTACCAAAATATCACCGGCCTGTATCTCGGCGCCGATACGGATAATTCCTTCTTCGTCCAAGTTCTTAAGTTTCTCTTCGGAAACGTTCGGGATATCCGGAGTGGTTATCTCGGGACCGAGTTTGGTCTCCCGGACGTCACAGGTATATTCCTCGATGTGCACGGAAGTGAAGAGGTCGTCGCGGACAACTTTCTCGGAAATAATGATGGCATCTTCAAAGTTCGCTCCGTCCCAGGAAAGGAAGGAGACGAGTAGGTTCTGGCCGAGCGCCAAGGTTCCGTGGTCGATGGAAGTTCCGTCAACCAAGATGTCGCCTTTCTTAACTTTCTCTCCGCGGTCTACGAGCGGACGCTGGGAAATACGGGTGAACTGGTTGGAGCGCTTAAACTTTTCCAAAGGATAAGTTTTGGTCGCTTTGGCGTATTTAACAGTGATATGGTCGGCATCCACGGCGGTAATTTCACCGTCCGCTTCGGCTTTAATAATGTAGCCGGAATCAGCCGCAACCCGCTCTTCTTCGCCGGTTCCGACAAGCGGAGCCGCGGGACGGATGGAGCTAACGGCCTGGCGTTGCATGTTTGAAGCCATGAGCGCGCGCTTCGCGTCATCGTGCTGTAAGAAGGGAATTAGGGAGGTAGCGACGGAAACGAATTGGTGCGGAGAAACTTCCATCAAATCCACTTCTTCTCTGGTGCAAGTACCCGGGATGGAATAGGAGCGCGCTTCCATCAAGTCCGGAATAATTTTCCCAGTAGCGTCTCTCGGGATAGAAGCCGGGACGATGCGGTACTTTTCTTCTTCGATAGCGTCGGTCCAAATAACTTCGTCGGTTACTTTGCCGTTTTTAACTTTCATATAAGGAGTCTCCAAAAAGCCGAGGTCGTTTACGCGGGCAAAGCTCGCGAGAGCGGAAATCAAACCGATGTTCGAACCTTCCGGAGTTTGAATAGGACAAATACGTCCGTAGTGGGAGCTGTGGACGTCTCGGACTTCGAAGCTCGCGCGTTCGCGGGTCAAACCTCCGGGCCCGAGCGCGGACAGGCGGCGCTTGTGCTCCAATTCCGCCAAGGGGTTAACCTGGTCCAA
>JAVHQZ010000115.1:0-1633 GCA_036171415.1 Minisyncoccota bacterium
GTACAGCGGTTGAGTTTCCACTAGCCATACGACGGCGAGGGGGGCTCCCCCCGCAAGCAGGTAAGCGACCAGAGGGAGCGCCCCTGCGCAGAAGGGGGGAAACCGACAAGGAGCGAAGCGACGCGGAGGAGAGGGGAAAAGGCACACCCCCGCGTAGGCAGGCGATACTAAACCACCTTAAAAGGTAGCCGTCCCGCCGATGAGATTGGGTTCAAGATAAACTTATTCGGGCGGCGAGGTAGAGACTGTACAGCGCTTTTAGAAAGCAATGACATGGGCGAGGCGCCCCCTAGGGCGCCCTCTCGCCCAGCGAACGAGCACCTTAAAAAATATGATAAAAGCGAGTGAGCGATAAGCGGGGGTCACAGCCGCCGAATATGGCGATGATAGGTCTTACTCGCACCATATCCGCTATTGGCGGATTCCACTTCAACGCCGCTAAATACCGCTTTGGAAACTTCGGGAGAAGTTTTGATTATTACAAAAAGATAATTCTTTTTAGTAATAATTAGCGGGCGTTGAAACAGAAAGGGAAAAAAAAGCGGGTACGGCAAGCGAGCGAAGACCGCAAGAGATGGAGCGAGCGCGCCAGAAAGAGTGACGGAAACAGGAAACGGTGGGGGTTGGAGGCGACGAGTTGGAGAATATGAGGCTCCGACGAGTCGCCGAATAAGCGAAGGAGCGGGAGGTACAGGGTTCCCGCTCCGTAGCGTCAGCGAAAGGGTAAAAAAGCGACTATAGATTATCGCCCGCTTTTTTTAGCGAAAATCCCCCCAAGAGCGTTCTTCCCCCTAATATGGCGATACATTTGATTAAGGGGGGTTGCCTAAGAAGGGGGTTTTAGGGGGAAGAAGCGGCGGGGGGAACTGAGCGACCCTTTTCTGCTGCCCGAAACGAGCGAGGTCAGGCACTGCGAAGCGAGGTGAGGGCAGAAATGGTGCGAGTTGCGTTTGTGTTTGTTTATGTTCGGAAACAGTCAGCGGTTGGAATGTTAGGCGGAGGGGTCAAAACAAAAGTCTGTTGAGTTTTACGAAACAGTCTTTTGGCGAGCGAACAGGTTCTTTTTATAAGAGCGAGCGACTTTTGACCCCGTAGCCGATATGCGGTAGCGACTGCCGTCTCCGACTGAAAGGAGGAGTTGCCGCCGCTTGCTATACCGAGTTGTTAAACGAGGTAAGCACACCCGCCGTTAGGCGGGTGGAGCAATTCTTGCGAAGCAAGATTTGCATAGCGTTAGCAAGCGTGGGCAAAGGCAGGAGCGATGGGGTGGCGCGATAGCGACACAAGGTTTGGGAAAAGTACAGAGGTTGGGATTGTCCATGAGGTAGCGAGTGCCGAAGCCAAAGCGAGACCTGCGAAGCAGGGCGAGCGATAAGGCGAGGCACGAGCGATGGTATCGCAACAAGACTTTCGTTAGTAATACATCGCTTGGGAGTTGCGATCTGGTTTGAAATTGTAAAGATTAAAAAATGAAAGACTTACAACCAAGAATAATGATTGAAAATATCAATGCTATAGTTACCCCTTTGCCGGGGCGGACTTTCATTGGAATGATTACAGATTGTGTTCGCAATGCGAGTACGAGTATAGATATTATTCAATTTGAGTGGAAGTGGTATCACCACGACCACGA
>JAVHQZ010000116.1:0-7342 GCA_036171415.1 Minisyncoccota bacterium
AATGTTAAAACGCATGGCAAGGGATCAAGGTTTGCCCGAGGGACAATTCGAAAAACTTCTGCAGCTTACCCAGGACGGTCAGGCGCCCGGCGGTTGTAAATCTAAAGACCAGTGCGAATCTTATTGCAAAGACCCGGCTCATCTGACCGAGTGCGTGGACTTCGCGGCTAAGGCCGGCTTCATGACTCAGGATCAGGCGGAGAAAGTTAAAAAAATCGGCGGCAGAGGCCCCGGCGGCTGCGATTCGGAAACCGCATGCAAAGCGTACTGCGCGGACCCCGCGAACACGGAGGCATGTTTCAAATTCGGCGAGGAAAACAATCTAATTCCGCCGGATGAATTGAGGCAGGCCAAAGAGGGCATCGTCCAGCTGAAGCTCGGGCTGGACCAGGCTCCGCCGGAAATTAAAGCGTGTATTACTTCCGTTTTGGGCGCGGATAATGTCGCCGCGATACAAGCCGGGACTTTCGTGCCCGGGCCGGCCATTGGCGAACAGCTGAAGCAGTGCGCGGAAAAGTTTAAGAAGAATTTTAATCCGGAAGACGCGTTTAAAAACGCTCCGCCGGCTATCGCTCAATGTCTCAAGGAAAAGCTGGGCACCACTTTGGGCCAGATAAATTCCGGAAATTCCGCTCCGGACGCGACTAGCGCGGATGCGTTCCGCTCGTGCGTGGGCCAGGCCCAGCTACAAGGAGGCGGAGCCGGCGGGCAGGGCGCTCCTAATCTTGAAGGAATGATGAACAGCGCTCCTCCGGAGATACAAAAATGCATAAGCGACAAATTGGGAGTTGATTTTGTGGACAAGCTCAAAAAAGGCGAGGCGGAAACTTCAGATGTGCAGGATAAAATGAAAGATTGCTTCAAGAGTTTTATGCCGCAAATTCCACAGGGGCAAAAAGAGGGCGGCCAGAAAGGGTCCTCTAATGTGCCCCGCGGAATACTTAATGCTCCGCCCGCTATCCTTGAGTGCCTGAAGGGCAAATTGTCCGCGGAAGATTTTGCCAAGCTACAAAACGGCGACACGAGCGTAGCCAAGGAAGCTATCCAGTCCTGCATACCTTCAAGTGCAGGGCCGGGCATGATGCCCAAGCTTCCGGAGAAGGAGGGATTCCCGACTCCTCCGACGGCGGGAGGGGCGGTTCAACCAAACGGAGGTACCCCGCCGGCGGGAGGGTTCGTTCCGCCGACAGCTGGCGCTCCCCAGACGGGGTTAACGCCACAGATTGATTGTTCCAAGTTCGCCGCGGTACCCTCCTGTTCTATGGTTCCCGAAGCCGCCCAGGGTATCTGCGAGAAGTGTAAGGGGCAGTAGCCTGTAATACAAAAATTCCCCCGGCGGGGGAATTTTTAATTGATGTGCGCCCGGAGGGACTCGAACCCCCAACCCCTTGGTTCGAAGCCAAGTACTCTATCTTCACCCGCCCATCTTTTTTTACTCCTGTTGCTTTATGTGTCCCCGGCAGGACTCGAACCTGCAACCCCTTGGTTCGAAGCCAAGTACTCTATCCAGTTGAGCTACGGGGACATTATTTTAAAGATGGGCGGGCAAGCTTGAGCCCTGCCTGCCGGCAGGCAGGTACGGGCGCATTTCAACACTACTATAAATTAAATACGCGATTTTGGCGAGCAAAATAAATTTCCAGATTCTCGATGATTTTGTGGTATCATCTTTGTATTAAGTAAATCAATGCCGGATAACAATATAAAAGTTTTACGAAAAAAGACCTACCTGAAGATTCTTGAAAATAGCGTCGGTAATAAGATGTTTAATTCGCTCTTTGTGGAATTTCAAAATACCAAAGAGGTTAAGGACATTTTGGAAGACGGGGAGTTTTCTTGCGCGGCTTTCGTTAGCTCCGTTTTATATTTGTCCGGGGCTGTTAGCCGGGCGTGCGCGACCGTTAAGAGTTTAAGAGAAATATTCCAAAAAAATGATAAATGGAAAAAAGTAGCTCCGGGTGACATCGAGGCGGGGGATGTGCTTTTCTGGGAAAAAATAAAATTTGAAAACGGGTCGGAAGCCCCTCATGTAGGGTTTGCCCTGGGCAAAGACGAGGCCGTTTCTACGAATTATAAGAAAAAGGCGGTTGATAGGCATCCGATTATTTCGGGCAACGGAAGAAAGCTGGAAGAAGTTTACAGGTATTCCTGGGGCAGTTAGGATATTATTAAAATATGGAACAAACCCCGGAAAACGAAAATAAAAAAGCTGAACAAAAGGAAGGCAGTTTTCATTTGGACTTAAGCGGGCTCACCCCAAAGGAGAGGCGCGAAACGTTTATGAAATTACTCGGCCTTCCGGAAAACGCTACAGAGGCGGATATGGCGGCGCTCGTTGATAAGGAACATAAGGAGTTCGATAAGAATCGCGGGGAGTTCAACTTGGAAGATTTTAAGAAAAAGGAGGGACCGGTCATCAAGGGAGAAAGCGAAGAGGAGCAGCTGGAAAAATTAGCCGGGTCGCTTTCTTTTATGGCGAAAGAAGCCGCTAAAGATATTCCCAGGTCCGGATTTCCGGAAACTCATACCGAACACACGCCGGCCCAGATAACGGGAGCGGAGAATCTAATTAAAGGAAAGAAATACAGCCTGCACTATACAAACGGATATTCCGAAGATTTTATTATTGCCGTTCCGCCGTATCTTAGCGGGGCCGGTTACTCGGTTAAGGTAAGAAACTCAAAAAACGGTGAAATCCAGGAAAGGAGTTGCCAGGACATGGGTGTCGCTCCTTATAAGGACGCGGACGGAAGGAAGACGTGGAACCCCAGCGCTTGGGTTGAGCCCGTGATCGAAGCGGGGATGAACGAAGAGCGAAAATTCGAATCGGATTAATTTAATATATGAATTCACTCGCAATCTCAATCTTCTCGCTTATAGTTTTGGTTTTTTCCGTGATAATCCACGAAATTTCTCACGGCTTTGTAGCGGAGCGCCTAGGAGACCCGACGGCCAGGAACGCCGGACGCTTGACGCTGAACCCCATAAAGCACATTGACGCATTCGGTTCCGTAATCTTGCCGTTACTGCTTCTCGTAACGCATTCGCCGGTACTTTTGGGCTGGGCGAAGCCCGTGCCTTACGACCCGCGGAATTTAAAAAATCCGAAGTCTGGCGCCGCGAAGATTGCGGCTGCCGGCCCGGCGAGTAATTTTCTTTTGGCTCTGGTTTTCGGTTTGGCGATACGAATCGGACTTCTCTCCGGAATGCCGGGGGATTCAAATCTTCTCGCGCTTTTTGTCATAACCGTTATCGTTAACATCTCGCTCGGAGTTTTTAACCTGGTGCCGATTCCGCCCCTTGACGGCTCAAAAGTTCTTTTTGCCCTCTTGCCCGCGACCCCGGGCGCTTACAAATTCTACGCGGGGCTTGAAAAGAACGGGATGGTCATCCTTCTATTATTTGTTTTCTTCGGTTTCCAGATATTGGTGCCGGTGATTCAGGCCATCTTCACGCTTTTTACCGGACAAATTCTTTAACTGACCCGAGCCCCATTGCCTTGGTGTGTTTTTAAGGGTATCAATTAAGTAGCAGTTTAAAGGAGGAAATGTGGCGGACGACGAAGGCAAAAAGGAGAAACCAAAGCTTGCCTTGGTTACTCCGATAGCTGCCGAGGAATTCGATTCAGAAAGCGATTGGACAGTGAGGGTATTTTCCAGAGACACTCTGGTTTTCAGCGGATCTGACGTAGTTGAATGGGGCCCCTGGCAGACCGAGGAGACGGATGCAAAGTTCGGGTATATGTACGTCGACCAAAAGATAGCCAACGGTATTCGTAGGACTTTTATCGGTCCGGATAATGACGAACGCCTCGTGGTCGTCGCGAGCGCCGATCTGACCAAAAATGAATGACCATCGCGCCCCGCTCTCCGCGGGGCCTTTTATTATTTTTCGTCACACCCAGCATGCCCTATGGAGCCCTCTCGTTTGCCGAGGGGCTGTCGGAGCGGTTTTGAGCTCGGCCCCGCCAAAGTATCAGCGGGTCAAAAGTACGCGACCTGCCTGCCGGCAGGCAGGGACCGCAGCGCGCCCCTTTCCGCAGGAGAAAGGGAGAGCCGTCCCTCTTAAACGAGAGGGCGTAATCCTTGACTTTGGATAGGGGATTGTCTAAAATCTGTTAGAATCTCATTGTTACTCGGGATTTATTTTTATGCCTACAATTCATCAACTAGTTAAGAAAGGACGGAAGGCTCTGAAGTCCAAGACCAAAGCCCCGGCTTTGTCGTACGGCTTCAACAGCAAAAAGAACCGCCCGGTAGATTATTCATCTCCGTTTAAGAGGGGAGTTTGCCTTAAAGTTTTTACCACCACTCCAAAGAAGCCGAACTCGGCTCTCCGTAAAGTTTGCCGCGTCCGCCTTACTAATGGCTTTGAAACCACCGCCTACATTCCGGGCGAAGGCCACAACTTACAGGAGCACTCCATCGTTGTTATCCGCGGAGGCCGCGTAAAAGATCTTCCGGGTGTCCGCTACCACGTTGTCCGCGGCGTCTTAGACACTTCCGGTGTTGAGGGCAGAAAGCAACAGCGCTCCAAGTACGGTTCCAAAATCGCCAAAGCCAAATAATTGAGCGAAGCGAAATTACCGAGCACATAACCTGGAATTAAAGTAAATAAATATGAAATCTAATCTTAAAGTTATATATATGGCTAATGGAACGGAGCTTATGTGCTCGGTTCTCAGTTTTGTGGTTAAATTTTCTTCGCCACTAACTAGCTCGAAAATTTAAACAAAACATGAGAAAAAAGAGAGTCTACAAGAAGCACTATAAAGGAGATACGAAACATGCCCGGACCGATATCGGCAGGCTTATTAACTACATAATGCGCGACGGGAAAAAATCCATCGCGGAACGCGTCGTCTACGACGCCTTCGACAGAATTAAAGAACTCACCAAAGAAGAGGGCATAGTTGTTTTTGACCGCGCCATGGAAAACACCCAGCCGCTTTTGGAAGTCGCTTCCCGCCGGGTCGGCGGAGCGAACTACCAGGTTCCCCGTGAAGTTACCCCGGCCAGAAAATTCGTTTTGGCTTTGCGCTGGATTGTCGGCGCCGCCAAGTCCCGCAAGGGTCGCCCGATGGGCGAGAAGTTGGCCGATGAAATAATCGCCGCCTCCAAAAACGAAGGCACTGCTATTAAAAAGAAATTGGATACTCACCGCATGGCCGAAGCGAACCGCGCCTTTGCTCACTTCGCCAGATAGTAAACATTAACGGTACTAATATACGAATGTTTACGAAATATGCGAATAACGCGAGTGAATCCATTCGTATCATTAGTACAATTCGTATATTTGTATCATAACTTGCTATGTCTAGATCTTACCCCTTAGAAAAAATCAGGAACACCTGCCTGCCGGCAGGCAGGTTGGTATCAGTTGCAGGAAAAAAATCTATAATTTAACTTATTTAAATGCCGCGATCATATCCATTAGAGAAGATTAGAAATATCGGAATCATAGCGCACATCGACGCGGGAAAGACGACCGTTTCGGAGCGTGTTCTTTTTTATACCGGCGTTTCCCATAAAATCGGCGAAGTGCACACCGGCGACACCGTCATGGACTGGATGGAACAGGAGCGCGAGCGCGGTATCACTATTACTTCCGCCGCTACGACCGCCTTCTGGACCCCTTCTTATAGGAAGGGCGATAAAAATTTTGAACACCGCATCAACCTTATTGATACTCCGGGCCACATCGACTTCACGGTTGAAGTAAAGCGGTCTTTACGTGTATTGGACGGCGCAGTTGTCATTTTCGACGGCGTCTCCGGCGTGGAACCGCAGTCCGAAACCAACTGGCACTACGCGGACGAATACATGGTTCCGCGTGTTTGCCTCATCAATAAACTGGATCGCATGGGCGCTTCTTTTGTGAACAGCCTCGCCTCTATCCACGAGCGGCTGACTAAAAACGCCGTCGCAATTCAACTTCCTATCGGTTTGGAAGGCGAGCATAAGGGCTTGGTGGATCTATTGGGCAACAAGGCTTACGAATTTCTGGGCGAGCACGGTGAAAAGATCACCGAAATTCCGATTCCGGAAAATATGAAAGAGGAAGTGGCTAAATACCGCCACGATGCGATAGAAAAAATCGTGGACACGGAAGATGCGCTCATGGCGAAGTATCTGGAAGAAAAAGAAATCACTTTGGATGAATTAAAGAAGGCTCTTAGAAAGGGGACTATCGCGAACCAGATTGTTCCGGTTCTCTGCGGCTCGGCATTGAAGAACAAAGGCGTGCAGTTTATGTTGGACGCCGTCGTGGACTACCTCCCGTCTCCACTGGACATTCCTCCGATTAAAGCGAAGGACGCGAAGACCGGCGCGGAAGTTTTCCGCCACGCCTCCGACGAAGAGCCGTTTACCGCCTTGGCTTTTAAAATCGCCGCCGACCCGTTCGTCGGAACCCTGACTTTCTTCAGAAACTATTCCGGAGTTCTTAAAAAGGGCTCTTACGTTTTGAACACCACAAAGGGAACTCAGGAGCGCATCGGCCGCATAGTCCGCATGCACGCCAACGACCGGGAAGAGGTGGACGAAGTTTACGCCGGTGAAATCGCCGCTATCGTAGGTTTGAAAGGCACGACCACGGGCGACACGCTCGCGGCCCCGGAAAATCCGGTCATCCTCGAACAGATTACTTTCCCCGAGCCGGTTATCGGCATCCGCATTGAGCCGAAGACCAAGGCCGACCAGGAAAAAATGGGTAATGCGCTTCACCGCTTGGCGGACGAAGACCCGACTTTCCGCGTCGCGGGAGATCCCGAAACAGGGGAGACTATTATTTCCGGTATGGGCGAACTGCACTTGGAAGTACTCGTGGACCGCATGAAGCGCGAATTCGGCGTGGAAGCGAATGTCGGCCGGCCGCAGGTTGCCTACAAGGAAACTATTTTGGGCGAAGCCGAAGCGGAAGGTAAATATATCCGCCAGTCCGGCGGTAAGGGACAGTACGGACACGTCTGGCTTTCCGTTAAGCCTATGGAGCGCGGGAAAGGTTTTGAATTTATTAACGCCATCAAAGGAGGCGCGATTCCGCAGGAATTTATCGCTCCGGTAGAAAAGGGTGTTAAGGAAGCTTTGGGCCGCGGCGTCGTCGCGGGGTACCCCATGATAGACGTAGAGGTAAAACTCTTCGACGGTTCCTACCACGAAGTGGACTCCTCCGAAGCGGCTTTCAAAATGGCGGCCTCTATGGCTTTCCAGGAAGCGGCCCGGCGCGCGAAAGCTGTTATCTTGGAACCGATTATGAAACTTCAGGTTCTCGTCCCCATGGACTTCATGGGCGCCGCGACCGGCGACTTGAACGCCAAGCGCGGAAGAATCGAAGCCTTAAA
>JAVHQZ010000117.1:0-1596 GCA_036171415.1 Minisyncoccota bacterium
AAACACTTCGCCAGAAATGCGGGATTTTCGGAAAGATGGGTAATCTTGAGAATAACCTTCCCAAGGTCAAAAATAATGACTTTGATGTCCTGCACCCGTACCTCCTTTTCAAATAATAAAAGCTGCCTGGAGTCTAAAAGAAAAGCGAAGGCAAGGCAAGCGGAAGTATGACAATCTAAATTTAAAACAGCCCCTTGGCTGTTTTAAGTGGTGGGCGGTACAGGGATTGAACCTGTGACCTTTTCAATGTCAATGAAACGCTCTACCACTGAGCTAACCGCCCGACATTCCGGCTCACTCGCCGACGACACGAACGTAAGTACTTTATATAAATTTCTTGGATTATTCAACTCTGCCCTGGAAAGAGACTCGGATCACTGCTGTCCGCGAAGATCAAGATTTTTGAGCTCATCCAGATTAAAAATCAGCTTCGTATCCGAGGCGGGCGGCGGAGCGATAGCTTGCGAAAAATTAGTGGTTATCACCGTCGTTGAGTCCAGAAAAAACCAGACAATCAACCCCACAAAAAGAACTGCCACTATTATCAAAATTTGGTCCGCATAATTTTTAATAAATTTCTTCATCCCTCACCCTTGGAAGATTTTATGTTTCGCGACACCAAAACACTTCCTTTTAAAGTATAGCTGTTAAGATATTTTCCTGCCCGTGGTAATAATATATTTTTCATGATAAGCGATCTTCCGAGGGTGAGGGATTACTGGAAAAATGAACGGCCCTGGATATTCAAAGAGTAGCCGGACGCGCTCTGCGACAAGTCGAAAGTATCTATGCTTAATAAAAATCTGGAACCTTTTACTTCTATGTCGTTTAAAAATAGTTTCAGCTGATCCAAGGAGCCGCTGCTGTCCATGGTGAATTCGGCTACTCCGGGGACGGTCGCGGTTGGTAGGGTCGGAGTGCCGCGGAACGCAAAGGTGAAAGTTACGCTATGAGCGGTTGCTAGAGCTCCCAGCGCTTGTGGAAAATTGAGAAGTTGCTCTTGGGAAGGAAGCAGACTATTGATCTTTTTTTGGTAAATATCCGCCTCATCGCTGGTGTTTTTAATGTTGGCCAGATTGGCGAGAAGATCGGCTCTTTTTGCTATCGCCGTGCGCGCCTTAGCTATATTCTGACTCGAAGCCGCCATCTGGTCGGAAAGCAAGGTTGAGGCAACCAAAAAAATTATAATGCTACCCAAAATAATTCCTACACCCAGCCAAATTTCTTTCTTAAATTTATTCTCCATCCCGTTAGAAATTATGAGTGATGATTTATTTTACTTTAAAAACGGCGCAAATTAACCCTTTTCACCTATCGCCCGCTAGCACTCGATATTTCTAACGGGATCCATCCATTGAAATTATACCACCCCACAT
Organism: Minisyncoccota bacterium; assembly: GCA_036171415.1. Lineage (GTDB taxonomy): Bacteria > Patescibacteriota > Minisyncoccia > UBA6257 > 2-01-FULL-56-20 > LiPW-15. The sequence continues at coordinate 1,377 of JAVHQZ010000117.1, forward strand.
TCATTTCGGCTTGCCTGACCCGAGCGAGTTTTTGATTTCGCGCGCCTGCCTGCCGGCAGGCAGGGCTCTTTTTGTGAGCGAAGGTATTTATGCGCATGAGCGAAGCCCTTCTCTTGGCGGGCATCCGGAGCCCGAGCGGTTCGGTTTCCGAAGGGACGGGCAGGGCGACCTGCCTGCCGGCAGGCAGTGGCGCAGGGACGCTCCCCGCAGGAAGGAGCGG
>JAVHQZ010000118.1:0-5480 GCA_036171415.1 Minisyncoccota bacterium
TTCATTTTGTTTGTTTTTTATTTTTTGCGCCGACTAAGCGTTTTTTATTTTGATTATTTATTCGTATCTCAATGCTTCTATCGGATTAAGCCCCGCCGCACGCCTCGCCGGGTAATATCCGAATATCATTCCGATAGCCGCCGAGACGCCGAAAGCCAGAAGCACGGACCAGAGAGAGATACTCGTGGCTATGCCGGCGAATGTCGTAACCAGGACCGAAAGAAGCCACCCCAAAATAACCCCGATAACTCCGCCCAGAAAAGTTAGCATCACGGATTCAATCAGAAATTGGACGCTGATATCCAGCCTCTTGGCGCCGATTGCTTTCCGGAGTCCGATTTCCCTGGTGCGCTCCGTGACCGTGGTAAGCATCATATTCATAATGCCGATACCTCCGACGATTAGGGAGATTCCGGCGATAGCGGCCAAAAGTATCGTAAATGTGCCGGTTATACTTGAAGCGGCGGAAGCTAGGTCCTGTTGGTTTAAAACCTGAAAATCTGCTTGGGTCGGATCGCTTATTTTGTGCCGCTCCAAAAGCAAGCTAGTTATTTGCTGCTGGACCGCAGCCATGGATTGCTGATCCTGTGCTTCTACACTTATCGTCGTTACATAGGTGTTACCCGCCAAAAACTGCTGAGCCGTACTTATCGGTACATAAATCTGGTTGTCTTGGCTTCCGAAGCCAGTTCCGCCCTTAGCAACGGTTATGCCCGCAACTTTAAAATCAATATTATTGATACGGATTGCTTGGCCAGTCGGGTCCGAGCCAGCGCCGAAAAGATCGTTTCTCACGGTTGGCCCCAAAACCGCGATTCTCGAACGGGATAGAACGTTTTCGTCGGTAATAAAGGAACCAGTGTCCAGCTGCACGTTCCGGACCTGGAGATAGGCCGGCGTCGTTCCCACAATCGAAACCCGGGTATTTGTACCGACTGCGGTTACCTGATAACTACGGGTTGTCTCCGGAGCGACCGCGGTAATCATAGGTACGGTGCTCGCGATAGCGTCGGAATCCGCCTGGGTTAAACTTTGGGCGGTGCCCCTTCCTGCGCTAACCTGCGTTCCTACTCCGCGCGGAGCTCCAGGCATAACCAGGACTAAATTGGAGCCAATGGATTGTATGCTCGCGGTGATTGAACCCTGCGCTCCCTGCCCCACCGCTATCAGAGCGATAACCGAACCGATACCTATAACTATGCCCAGAGTGGTTAGCCCAGAGCGAACTTTGTTAACGGTAACCGCGGAGAAAGCTTCTTGTAATAATTCCGAAAGTATCATTTTAGTTTAGTGGGCTAAGTGCACTTTTTTGCGGACATGGTTTTTGCTGTCGGTTTTGATTTCGCCGTCAACTATGTGAATAATACGGTCGGCGTGTTCCGCAACATAAAGTTCGTGCGTTATGAGAACGATGGTGCGCCCCTGCTCATTTAGCTTTTGGAATGTTCCCAAAACTATTTCACCGGTTTTGGAATCCAAATTTCCGGTAGGTTCGTCCGCCAAGATGAGTGACGGGTCGTTAACCAGTGCCCGGGCGATAGCTACTCTCTGCATTTGTCCGCCGGAGAGTTGATTGGAATGATGCTCCCACCAATCGGAGGGAAGTGCCGCGGAAATTAACGCGCTTTTGGCGCGTTCTTCGCGTTTTTCCTTGTCTACGCCGGCGTAGATCAGCGGCAACATGACATTTCGGAATACCGTCGATCTCGGCAATAAATTGAACTGTTGGAAGACAAAACCTATTTTTTCATTGCGGATATCCGCGAGTTCATCGTCAGATAATTTAGAAACATCTTTCCCGTCCAAAAAATAACTGCCGGAAGTCGGCGTATCTAACGCACCCAAAAGATGCATGAGAGTAGATTTTCCGGAACCGGAAGGGCCCATAATGGAAACGAACTCGCCATCATTAATCGTGAAAGAGACATTATTAAGCGCGGCAGTTTCCACGTCGCCGGATTTATAAATTTTACTGACTTTTTTTATTTCTATCATATTTATCCTCCGGGTCTCGCGTTGCCACCAAATCCGGGCAATCTTATCCCGCCGAGTCCAGTTGACGGCGTGGTTGCTGAAGTAGTGGTTTTGGTTATGGTTTGAGTAACTATTGTATCGCCTTCATTAATCCCTGAAAGAATTTCTGTTTGTTGGTCGTTAACCAAACCTAGAGTCACTACGGTTGGGACCGGAACTCCGTCGGAGCCCATAACTTGAACTGTGGAAACATTCTGCTTTGTAGATACCGCCGTGTTAGGAACTATAAGCGTGTCGGTTTTAACCTTCGTAACAATAGAAGCCGTATCACTCATATCGGGTTTTATGTCCGCGTTCGGCGCATCCAAAGCAACCTGTACGTTGTAACTCACCACTCCTTGGGCAACTGTTCCGAGCGTATCCACCTGCGAAACTTTTCCGGTCAGGGTCAGGTTCGGAAGCGCGTCAAAAGTTATGGTCGCCGGTTGGCCGACTTTGACGTTAACTATGTCAACTTCGTTTAAAGTCGCCTGCGCGATCTGTTGGTTGCTTAAAATAACCGCGAGCGCTCCAGAAGCCGGCTGGCCGATTTTTGCCGTGATATTCGTAACAATTCCGTCGAACGGTGCCCGGACGTAATCGTTATTCAAATTTTCTTTAGCGTCGGATAAAGAATTCTCCGACTGTTTAACGCTCAATTGCTGGCTTTGAATTTGGAGCGTCGTGGGTCCGTTTTTAAGCTGATCGAAAGCCGCGGCCGTCTGGGCTACCGAAATGACAGCCGTATTGATGGCTTGCTTATCGTTGACCAGAGAATTTTTAATCTGGGAGACGGCGGAGAGCTGGTTATTGGTCGTGGAAATATAGGACTGCAGGCTCGTTTCATCAATCGCGAGTTGGGAAGGAGGCTTTTGGTTATACTGTTGCAAGGTATTGCCGACAAAATCCAAAAGATTCTTTAAATTCGTATTCGCGACCGAAATGGTTTCAAGTGTGCTGTAAGTTTCGGTGAGAAGAGCCTCAATAGTGGAAGTTCCGGAATAAACATCGGTGTTTTTGAAGTCCGCGAAATTCTGATTGTAAGTGGAAAAGGCGGTTTGATATGCCGTTATGGCGCTTTGGCCGTATTGCACGGCTTGCGGGGCAACAGAAGAGACCGCATTAACGTAAGCATCAACGTTGTTTTGTACCTTATTTATACTCATCGAGTAGAGCACATTGTTAAGGCCGGTCATTACTCCCGGAATATTTATAAAGGCGTTGGAAATGGCGGTGTAGGTGCTGTTGTAATCGTTCACTAAATTATTCTGGTCGGTTTGCAGATTTTGCTTCGCTTGCAGCGCGGACTGTTCCGCCTGAAGAAGGCTTGAAGTTGAAGCCGAAGCGAGAAGTGTCTCGAGCTGCAGATTTGCGTTATCTAAATTTGCCTTCGCATTCCGAACCGCGCGGTCATCATTGGTTGTATCCAGCCTCACGAGCAGATCTCCGGCCCTTACTTTTTGATTATTAACGACAGCAATTTGCTTGACTAAGCCGGACCCCTGAGCCTGGATGTTTGTTTGGTTAGACACGGAAATTTGGCCGCTGCCGGTCACGGAAACCACTAGAGTCCCCTTTTCCGCTTTTGCTGTTACATATTGCGGATTAAGAGCCCCGGAACCGGAACCTTTAATAAGCAGGTATCCTCCGCCGATTACTACTATGCCAAAAACGGTAAGGAAAAGTTTATTTTTAAAAAGTTTTTTCATGTTTTATTTTTTAGTGGTACATAGTCGGCGAAACCGGCTGCATGGGCGGCAAAACTCTTATGAGTTCCGCCTGTATCTGTCCTTGGCTATTCGGCGCTCCCAAAACCATAATAGCTTCTCCTTTTTCCAAATCGGTCGCGTTTACCTCCTCCCTGTTTTCCCGGACGATGGTGGAAGAAGAAAAGAGAACGGTTTTTTCAATCCCATCCCGGCCGCTAACCGAAAGCGAGGAAGTCGAAATATTTATGATGGAACCAACAACGCCGTGGGAATTCGTAAATGCGAGTCCCGGGTCGAAGCCGAAAAGACCTCGCCGAGGTCCGCCGAAATTGCGGTCGTAGTTATCGCCCCAGGCGTAAGAGAATCTAGCTTTATGGTAGCCGATGGAAACGCCCGTCGCGAACGAACCAAGAAGCAAAACGAAAATTATGAGACCCAAGAGAGTCCATTTAAAACCTTTGGACTGGAAAAATTTATTTATATCCATGTTTTATTTTTTTGATGCGCTCCGACCAAGAGAGCATTTGAGCTAAATATTTAGCGACATATTTCAGGCTCCCCAGAAAAAGGAGCGTTGCCGCAAAAAATATCGCCAAAGAAACCGCCGGCAAAGATTCCAAAACCAAAAGACTAAAGTCCCGCCAGTTGGCCAGGACTGCCTTGGGATCGGAAAAAAGTAAAGACAAGATTCTTAAAAGTTCGGACTGAACCAAAACGTTTTGGAGCGCCACGCAGACCAGAAGAAACGCCGCTAAGGAAAAAATAAGGGCAAAAGTAAAATATAAAGTCCTTTCCCTGGAAGTTTCTAACTTTTTTTCCAGATTAAGACGGGACAAGATGCGATGAAAAAGCCGCTTCGGCGGTTCTACGGATTCTATTTGTTCAAAAGGATGCTTCCGGTTCTCCACGCTTGGCATACGCGGCAACGGAGCGTTTTGGTGCGTTAAGGCTGTAAAAGCTGTTTAAGCTCTTTCCGTGCTGTGAGGACTGCTCTCCTATAACGGCTTTTTACGGTATTTAAGGGCTCCTTTAAAGCCTTGGCTATTTCTTTAAATGTCAGTTCTTCCTCGTCGTGCATGGAAATCACAATCTGATAATTTTCCGGTAATCCGGCCAAAACATTTTTGGCTTTTCCCGCCTCATTTTTTGTATCTATGGAGGTCTCCAGGGTTTGTTCCGCGAAATTCAATTGGAGCTCGCCTGTCTCTTTATCTTCAAAGACCGAAAGAGGCAAATCTTCCCGTTTCCGGAGCCAATCCAAAGCGGTATTTTTGGCGATAGTAAAAACCCATGGACGGAACTTTTCCGTTGTTTTAAATTTTCGTATATTTTTCCAAACTTTTACAAAAGTTTCCTGAGCGATATCCGCGGCGGTGTCCGGATTACCGGTATATTTTCTTGCAAAACCGTAAATAAGCGGCAGATAGCGGCCGATAAGTTCTTCCAGCGCCCTCTCCTCGCCGTGGATATAAGAAAGAATTAATTTTTCGTCGGACTTAAACTCCATATGTTTTAGTTTTTGATTCTACCAAAAAAATAAGGATATTCCTACAATCCCAAATTAGATACATTCATCGTGCTCAAAAATTGTGGAATAACGAAAACTAAGCCGATTAAAGGCAAAACTACGAAAATAATGGAAATTATAAGCGTCCATTTAATATAATTCCTGGTTTTCTCCACGGAAACGCGCACTTCCTCAAGTTTTGCCGCCTGCTCGTCAAAGCGTTTTTTAATTTCTTCATCCATAGTACACCC
>JAVHQZ010000118.1:5580-7076 GCA_036171415.1 Minisyncoccota bacterium
TCAAAATATTGGTTCCTCGGTGCCGCGGTTATTTCGGTTATTTTCGCGACAATTTATGTAGTTGCCCAGCAGAATCTGCGTTGGGCCGGTAACGACCCCCAGATACAACTCGCGGAAGATACCGCAAGCGCCCTCTCTAAGGGAACGCAGTTTTCGGAGTCTATTCCGAATATCGATATAGAGAAAAGTTTATCTCCTTTTGTAATCGTTTTTGACCCTACCAAAAAACCGATTCTTTCCACCGCCTATCTGGGCAAAAAAATTCCTTCTCCCCCGTCCGGAGTGTTTGACTACGCCAAAAATATAGGAGAAAATCGCGTAACCTGGCAACCGCAAGACGGGGTCCGCGTGGCAACTGTCGTAACCTATTACGAAAATGCTTCGAGTTCCGGTTATGTTTTGGCGGGCAGATCCCTCCGGGAAGTCGAATCCAGAGTATCTAAATTGGGAGGCTTGGTGCTTTTCGGCTGGCTGGTTTCTTTGCTCGTACTTTTTCTCGCGATATCTTTCGCGGCTTATAAGAAAATAAAAAAATAATCGCAGAACGCTGATTTTAAGAAACTATTTTCCCGTAGCCCAGGATTTTAGTTCGTTGTAGGAAGTTTCGCCGCAAATATTTTTTCCTGTCCCTGTGTTTACGTAAAATGGCACTCCTCCGCACTCGCCCTTGTCATACTCTTCCAGCTTTTTGGCGTTGGCGTCATCATGCCAAACTTCGTACCGTTCAAATTTAACACCAGCTTCTTTTTCGAGTTTGTCTACGAGCGGCGCCATGCGCATGCAATGAATGCACTCTCTGCCGTAGAATTCTATGAGCATTTTAGATACTTATATTATCACGTCTCCTCCGGCCAGCTTCCAATCTCTTAACCCGTCTAAATTTCTGACTTTAGAAAAACCGTTTTTAAGTAAAATGTTTTTGGCTATTTCCGCTCGGCCACCGGAGACGCAGCAGGTGCAAATATCCGCGTCTTTCGGGATATCCGGAAGCTCCCCTTTTTCAAGCCTCGCCAAATCAAAGTGGATGGCTTTCGGCGCGTGACCCATATCCCATTCCTCTTTTGTGCGCACGTCTAGGAGATAAACTCTTCCGCCTTCTATCAAGGGGACGCACTCCTTAACCTGTTCTGGAGAAATTTTATCTACATCCATATTCTTTATTTTTTCCGGCCTTTACCCCCACACCTAATAAGAAACTATTTCGCTGGGTGTTTCTTAGCCCTTTTTCTTTTTAGGTGTGGGGGGTTTAGTTTTGGCCAAACAAGTTTTTAAAAATTCTGTGAAAAGCGGATGGGGGCTGAATGGCCTAGCCCTAAATTCCGGGTGAAATTGGGTGCCGAGGAAGAATGGATGCTTGCTTTTCGGCAACTCCGCTATTTCCATTAGTTTACCATCCGGAGATTGGCCGGAGAAAACCAGCCCCGCGTCAGTAAGTTTTTTGATAAATTTAGGGTTTACTTCAAAACGGTGGCGATGCCTTTCGGAAATCCTTTCCG
>JAVHQZ010000119.1:0-7048 GCA_036171415.1 Minisyncoccota bacterium
CTTACGGACTCAATGTCCGATGCCATCGTCCGGATGCGGATTTCCATATTGGAAGGAGGTAGGTGGGGCGGCATAGATTGCCCGCCTATAGTTTCTTCCTGGGGTGTAAAAGAACCGCTGTTTGGATCGAATTCAGCCATGAAATTAATAATCGATAATTGGTGAAAAAATAAAGAGGCCTTATGACCTCTTTATTCTACAACATTTTGTACCTCGCGTTCTATTCTCCCGCCAGACGTTTTATGGAGAGCGCGATTCTATCTCCTTCCAGGCGGACGATTTTCGCCCGGACAAAGTCCCCGAGCTTAACCACGTCCTCAACATTCTTAACAAATCCCTCTTTGAGTTCGGAAACGTGAACCATTCCGTCCGCGCCCCCGCCCAAATCAACAATCGCGCCGAATTCCAAAATCTTGATAATCGGGCCCTCTACGATGTCGCCCACTTTAAATTCGCGGGTGATAGCCTGGATCTCTTTAATGGCCGCGTCCAGGGCTTCCTGGGAAGTCGCGCCGACGGAAACCGCGCCGTCTTCTTCTATATCAATACCGGCAAGACCATATTTCTCGATAAGTCCGTTGATAACTTTTCCGCCGGGCCCGATGACCGCGCCGATTTTCTCTTTGCTGATTTTAATGCGCACAACTTTCGGAGCGTACGGAGAAATTTCTTTACGGGGTTCGGCGATAATTCCGCTCATAAAGGTGAGTATGCCCAGCCGAGCGTCCTTGGCCTGAGCCAAAGTTTTTTCGGCCATCTCCAGAGTCAGTCCGTCGAGTTTTACATCGAGCTGTATCGCGGTGATTCCGTCTTTTGTTCCGGCAACCTTAAAGTCCATGTCCCCGTAGTGATCTTCCGGCCCCTGCAGGTCGGTCAAAACTTTATAATTTCCTTTATCGTCGGACATGAGTCCCATGGCGATGCCCGCTACCGGTTTTTTCATCGGCACGCCCGCGTCCATCAGCGACAAAGTCGTCGCGCAGACGGTAGCCATGGATGAAGAGCCGTTCGAGGAGAGAATTTCCGAAACTACCCGGATGGTGTACGGGAATTCGTCGACGCTCGGCAGCATCGGCGTGATAGCCTTCGCGGCCAAAGCGCCGTGTCCGATTTCGCGCCTGCCGGGATTTCCGATCCGGCCGGTTTCACCCACGGAATACGGGGGGAAATTGTAGTGAAGCATAAAGCGCCTCTTTATGTTGTTGCTCGACATAGACTCGATGACCTGTTCTTGCCCCGGCGGAGCGATGGTTGTCACTGCGAGCGCCTGGGTATTTCCGCGGACGAACAGCGCCGAGCCGTGGGTGCGCTCAAAGAGCTTTACCTCTCCGTCCAGGGCACGGACCTCGTTCAATTTCCGGCTATCCGGCCGGAGTTCTTTTTCCAGAATGTTTTTGTGAACCAAATCGTCCACAACCTTCTCGAATAAATGCTCAACTACGTTCTTATTTAAGTTTTCGAATTTACCCTCCAACTCGGCCATAAGTCCGGTTTTAAGGGTGGCGAGCCGCCTCTCCCGCTCTACTTTGTCCAAGGGATGCGAATCGTCTCGGGGAGAAAGATGAGGATAAACCGCGTCGTAAGTTTTACCTTCCATGTAGACCAAAATTGCCTCGTTAAGCTCCGGGTCTGCCTCGGCAAGTTTTACATCAGCCTTGGGCTTGCCCAATTCTTTTACGATTTCTTTTTGGAAAGAAACAAGCGAGCTCACCGCGTCCAATCCGGTTTTCAAGGCTTCAAGCGCGTCTTTTTCTTGCGTATCTCTTCCGCTCATTTCAATCATGTTTATTTTTCCTTCCACGCCGGCAACAAAAGCTTCCATCTCGAGCTCCGGAGCGGCCATTTCCGTTAAGGTCGGATTAACAACAAGTTTGTCTCCGATTTTGGCGACACGGACTCCGGCGGCCGGACCGTCCCAGGGAATTTCGGAGATTGCCAAAGCCGCGGAAATAGCCGCGAGAGCGACTTGTTCCGGCTCATTTTCTCCGTCGAAAGAAAGCACGGTCGCGATAACTTGAACGTCGCGGCGTAGCCTCTGGTCAAAGAGCGGACGAATGGTCCGGTCTATCATGCGTCCGGCCAAAATCGCGGCTTCCGAGGGCCGGCCTTCCCGGCGAACGTAGCGGCTGCCTAAAATTTTCCCGGTAGCGTAAAAACGCTCTTCATAGTCAACCTTAAGCGGCATGTAGTCGCCCTCGGTATCCTCCTGTGACATAACTACCGTTCCCAAAACTATGGTCTCACCGCACTTGCCGATAACGGCGGCGCTGGCTTGTTCGGCAATCGAGGAAACTTCCAAGGTTATTTCTTTTCCCCCGATTTCTTTTGTGTATTTCTTTCTGGTTATCATTGTTTTTTTGTTTTTATTTATGACTTTTGCGAAACCCCTCTTTTAAAGATGGGTTTCGGTCCTCCCGGTACAAGAATAACGAATTCGGAATAAGGAATCAGCTGCTTGATTCGCTATTCACAATTCATTATCCATTCGTACCCGGAAAATAGCTTCTGCCACTCACCCCCGCTACAAACTACTTACTGTTTTCTTATTATGCTCTTCGGAATGCTCTCTATTGTGGTGAATTTGTCCGCGACCTCCTGAAGCTTGGCGTTAGCGCTCCGGCCGAAGGCGGCAACTTCTACGTACGCTCCCTTCCCCCACCTGAGATAATCCACGAGCGGAATAAAATCTCCGTCGCCGGTTACGAGTATTATCACATCCAGGGTTTCGGCCATGCGGATCGCGTCCACCGCCATGCCTACGTCCCAATCGGCCTTTTTTGTTCCATCCGGGTATATCTGAAGGTCTTTCATCCTGAGCTCCATACCGGCTTTCTCCAGGGCGTCAAAGAAAGAAGCTTCGCCGACGGCAGTTTCACTCTTAACTACGTAAGCGATAGTGCGGATGAGTTCGCGCCCGCCGGTTAAATGCCGGATAAGCTCCGCGTAATTAACCCTCCCATGGTAAAGATTTCTCGCCGAATGGTACAGGTTCTGAACGTCGACAAAAATGCCGACCCGTTGGTTCGTATATCGCGCGTTGTTTTTCATATTTCCTTCTTTACTTCTTGAGATCAAGTTTCTTTATAAGCTTCTCGTACTTTTCCGGCTGGTGCTTCTTCATATAGCTCAAAAGCTTGCGGCGCTGGCTGACCATCTTTAAGAGTCCCCGCCTTGAATGGTTATCCTTCGGATGCTTTTTAAGATGGGAGGTAAGCTCGTCTATCTGCCGGGAAAGGACCGCAATCTGAACGCCGGCGGAACCGGTGTCCTTTTCGTGAGCCCCGTGCTCGGCAACAACCCTAGATTTAACACGTTTGGAAAGCATGGGAATATAATAACCCGACTTTTGAATTATTACAAGACTTGAGGCCGTTTTTGCTGGAAAAACTAATAAATCCCCACACCTAATAGAGAAAATCGCATTTTCTGTTTGTGTAAAACATTATCAATAAACACGGCGTTGTTAGACCTGCAAGCAATCTTTTTGCGTGCCGATAAAGGACCAGTTCTATATTAGGTGTGGGGATAAAAAAGCCCCGGGAGACGGGAGCTTTTGCAAGCTTCCGTCTCCCGGGGTATGCCCTTCACCTTTCTTGGGGTAACCGGTCCGCGGCCTGCCGGCAGTGGACGAGGTGGGCGCTTGAAAAGCCGCTCACTCCATTTCCTCCGACCTTGGCCGAAAGTATCTGCCGGATCCGGGAAATCGGGAAGAGGCCGATTTTGTCGATCTCCTGCCGTTTGCCGGGGCCTTCGATGGCTTCGACGATGCCGAGCTCTTTGCCCTTGCCATGATCCAGGGGAACGACTAATGCTCCACCAACTTCCTCTTCGTCCATGGGCAGGCCTGCACCGAGCCTTGCGACGATGCAGTTTTTGAATCGCTCGAAGAATTCATAATAGAGCGCGTCGTTCAACTCCGAAGGAACGTGATAAAAGTAGGCAAATGCCTGATGAACGATTTCTCTTTCATCCACCAAGCCCATCCGGACGGCCTCCACCACTGTGTTGCATTGCTTGTAGATTGGGCTGTTGTCTTCGCCGAACTTGAAAGAGTGCCGCCAGCCTAGAAATATCGATTCGCCGGTCGGAGAAAGTTTGGTTTCCTGAAGAAGCTCGCGGAGAACGGTCTGTTCGGGTTCTTCGCCCAATTTGATGCCGCCGCTCGGGGCGCCCCAGTACGTCGGCTTCTTAGACCCGTCATCGCGAACCTGGCCGGTATTGTGAATCAATACCGCCGCGGTTTCTTGGAAAAAGTCGGGTAAGGACAGAATCACGATGGCCGCGGCGTTATCGCTTCGCGGCACCTTGGGATAGAGGTTGCAGGCATGTCTCATGTGGTGCCTCCGGAAGAAATGCGGTCGAGCATGGAAACGAGCTCGGACTGATTGCGGTCGATGTTGCCCATGACCCTGCCGAGCTTGCCCCGGAAGGTTTGAGGGTACTTGAGGCGGGAGCCGGAGTTCCGGACCGCGTCTGAGGCGCGTTCGATGGTCGGAATGGCCGAGAGAAACGCGTAGATTTCCTTGTCAACTTCGAGGAACCGCTCCCTGGCGGCAATCCGCTCTTCAAGAGTCAGACTCCGTTGGAGCAGATAGTCGCCGAGCGTTTTGGAAAGTTCGCCGACCACGTCTTCGAGGCCGGAAAGCCAGATCTGGAGCGGAACCGAGATTGACATATGGCTGCGCCAGTGCGGAACCACCTCTTTGGGACCCCTCCCAACGATGTACGGGTAGTAGGCCTCCACGGCCAGAAACTCCACAATCTCCTGTCCGCAGTCTGCGTCGAACTGCCAGCGCATGAAATCGGGGATCGAAACATTCCCAAGATCCTCCCACATGCTGCCCATCTCTTTTCTGAAACGCTCCACCTTTTCGATTTCGCCACGCTTCAGCGCTTCGATTGCGTTCTTTGAAGCCATGTTGATTTGCCGGACCAGGTCATAACACTTCGGCACGCCCGAAGTCTGCTCCTTTAGGGTCGCGGCGATGTTTTTCAAATACCCGTCGAAATACATAAAGCCTCCTTATCCTTTCGGATGGTTAAGTCGCGTTGATAATTTTTCAAAGGGCTCAAGAATTTTTACCTGCCGTCAGGCAGGCCTATCTGCCTGTGACAGAAAAAGATTCTTGAACCTTTTGTCCCCCACCTAACAAAGAATGTGTTTTCTATTGCCACGCCTTATGTCTTAGTCTAATTTTTTCAAAAATCTCTGAACGCAATCGGTCGCCCCGCCATAAACAAAATAAGGCAATTTTCTTTGTTGGGTGGGGGATGAAAAAATAATGGGGAGGAAGGATTCTTCCTCCCCATTCTGCGGACTACCGATTCGACCCGCCCGAAACTCTGGCGCGACCCCTGAAGAGATTTTTCATGTTCTCTCTCGTGACCGTGACACTCGCCTCGATGTTGGCGCGCCTCGCGGTGCGCCGGTCCCTGGCCGCCGCCTTGGCGCGGAGGATTTCCTCCACGTGGTTGCTCGTAAGAGGCGCGGGCACGAACGGCTTCGTCCCTTCCGGAGCTTTCTCCTTGGCAGCTTCCGCGGCCGCCTTCATGGCGATACCGAGACAGGAACGGGCATCCCAGACTTGGGACACCGTGCCGTCCTCCCGCACGCGGTTGAAGTAGAGCGGACCGCAGAAACTGCGGGGCTCTTCTTCTCCCTTCTCGTTGGGGATGATGAAGGTGGCTCCCTGGAAACGGATGTTCCCCGCCTTCGTGCGCCCCACGTGCGCCGACATCTCGGGGGTGAGGGGCGGAACGATGACCGCGTTCGGATCGCCCGTGTTCTTCACGGTCAGGACCACGGGCTCTTCGAATTGCTTCCCGCAATTCCCGCAGGAGAGCGAACCGCTCCGCAGGGCGATGGTCTCTTCGACCTCCGCCAAGGTGAGCTGCCGGTTGGCGGCTTCGGCGAGCGTGACGAGCGCGCCCCAGCGGATGTGCCGGAGGAGTCCGGTGCGCTTCAGGTACTGCCAGGCGGCGGGCTCGACCGGCCTCGCATTGAGGTCTAGACCCGAGTCGGTAGGGGCAACAACGGGTTCGGTTTCTGGTGACATGACGATTCTCCTTTGCCCTATAAAAGGGCGGTCCGGAATTAAAATTGTGCATTTTAGGAGGAATTCCCCCGAAGAAATGCGGCTTAAAACAACTGCGCAGATTATACTAAATACCCGCAATTTGTCAACTTAGTCGCTCACTCGCTTTCCCCGGGGACGGGTTAATTCCTTCCTGCGAGAAATTACCCTGCGCCTCATCCCGCCCGCTCCTTCGGAGAACCAAGCCGGGCGGGACTCCGGATGCCCGCCGGGAAAAGGAGTTTCGCTCTGGGGGCATGCAAAAACAAATTCAATACTTAAATGATTGGAAATTAAAAAAGGAGCCCGGAGGCTCCTGATTGTTTTTCCGCCTAAGGCGGAAATGACTTGAACAGCTTTCGCTGCTTTTGAGTTTCTATTTGGTTGGGAAGCTACTGAATATATTATAGAGCGCCGACACAAACACACAACAGTCTCCTGTGGACAACTTTTTTCTCCTCTTTTATACCAATGGAGCGAACATCCTGCTTCGGCGCGGCTATTTTTGTAAGCGGGCAGGGTGTCCGCATGTGCGGACAAGCGCACGAAAAGCGCCAGCGAAAACTCTCGCCGGGAGTTTGAGCGGTAGCCGAAGGAGGATGAAGCGACACCTGTCGCACAATATTTGTGCTAAAATTAAATTAATGCCCTCCATTCAAAAACTTTTCGGCGACTATCTGACTTATTTGGAGATAGAAAAAAACCGTTCGGCAAAAACGAAGGATAATTACGAGCATTACCTCAAAAAGTTTTTTGCTTTCGCGAAGGTTTCCGATCCGGAAGATATCACCGAAGACTTGGTCCGGAGTTTCCGCGTGGCACTGGCGAGGGAGAATCTCAAAAAGATAACCCAGGCTTATTATGTAATTGCCATCCGGAATTTTTTGAAGTATCTGGCGAAGCGCGATGTCCAATCTCTCGCCGCGGAAAAAATAGAGCTTCCGAAAATTGTCCGCCGGGATATTGAGGTTGTG
>JAVHQZ010000120.1:0-7030 GCA_036171415.1 Minisyncoccota bacterium
CATTATTCTGCTATATCCAATGGGTCTTTTAATATAACAAAACAGAAATCCCCCCGGACAACTGATTGCACACCGTGAAATGCTATGTAATCTCCGTTTGCTATAGTATAAGCCGTTAAGTTATATATAGCGCTAGAGGTGTATCTATCTCTATAGGGGATATTATATCCAGCGAAATACTTTTTGAACTTTTGCTCTGGTAGGTCACACATTAAATATGATGGTGGGTACCCAGAGTTATGGTACACGTAGTTAAACCCACACGAGTTTAAGCTCTGTTGAGTAATCATGTGGACAGCTATGGTTTTCTTAGAAGTGTCCAAAGAGAACCCTAACGTTGAATCATCTTGGACTGCATTACTAGTTGACCCGTCTAGGAATTTTGCCCCTATGCTACTACCATCAGTTGGCGCACTTGCAAATGTTGCTGATTTTGAGTCGTATGTTTTTTCTATATCTAGGTTATATATTCTATAATTTAGCCTAACCGTTACAGCTGATTGGCCATAGTTGTAATTAAAATATGGGTACATGTAAAGACCGTCTTTTGTAGCCCGTATGTCTTGGTATGATTGGTCTGGAGACGCTAATGTCCCACTGATTAACGAAATGCTATATTCAAATAGTGGGAAAAAACCCAGACTATGTGGGAACATTAAAAATTCCTGACTAAAAGCATTTACGTTTGTGCCACCTGCCGCTATATATGGGAAAGTAAAGTCAACCGAGCCGAAGAAAAAAACCGGGGCATATCTAATTTTAGGCGGCGTGGGAGTTGCGGTGCTTTTCGCGCTGGGTTATTTTCTCCCGCTTTTAATCGCTTCAAATAAAGGCGTGGCCGTCACGCCGACGCCTCCGGCTCCCAATAGCACGACAACTGCTCCCGCGGTTCCGCCCGCGGAAACGCGTCCCCACGTTTCATTTTTTGCTTCTCCGGCGGACGCCAATTTTCCGATGGACGTAAGTACCTCCGCGGACACTTCTCCGCTTGAGCAATGGTTCCGGGGTTTAAAATCCGCTCCGGCAGGATTGTCCGAAGCGCCGCTTACGGTTTCCGGAACGGCAATTTACGGCTGGGACAATTTTCTTTTGATGCTTGGGATTAAGCCGGCCAGCAAAGATTTTTTTGACGCCAATTTTGAAGCCGACTTCACCGGTTTCGTCTATAACGACACAACCGGAGCCTGGCCCGGATTTGTCTTAAAGCTGAAATCCGGACTTAGCCCGCTTCTTCTTTCCGGGCAGGCCCAAAAGCTCGAAACCGATAACGGATTTATTTACTCTATTTTTCCGCAGGCGCCCGGAGCGGCAACCGCCGGCTTTACCGACAGGCAGATAAGCGGACAGCCGGTCAGAGAACTTGTCCTTTCAAACAAACCAGCCGTGTTCGTTTACGGCTGGGTTAAGAATCAATATTTGGTTATCGGCACTTCCGAGGCGGCGTTCGGAGTAGTGGGCCCGCGCCTGTAAGACTATTCCTCCTCCTTTTCTTTGGCGGGAATCGGATTTTCGAAAGCTTTTATAGCGGCCTGCTTCAAGGCATTAAATAACTTTTTATCTTCCTTGAGTTTTTCTTTGGATTGTTCCAGTCCTACGCCCAGCTTTTCGCCTTCAAAAGAAAGAGTGTTGCCGGTTTTTTTGACTACGCCGCGGATTATGGCGGCATTCAAAACATCGCCCTCGTAGGAGATTCCCGAACCGAATAAAATGTCGAACTCCGCATCCCTAAACGGCGGGGCTACTTTGTTTTTTACTACTTTAGCCTTCACACGGTTGCCCACAACTTGGTCGGCTTTTTTAACCTGGGCGATTCTCCGGATATCGATGCGAACCGAGGCGCCGAATTTCAAAGCCCGGCCTCCCGGAGTAACTTCCGGATTACCGAAAAAGACGCCGACTTGCATCCTAATCTGATTTATAAAAATTATGAGGGTGTTGCTCCGGTCGGCGATGGCCGTGAGTTTGCGCAAAGCCTGCCCCATCATTCTGGCCTGGAGGGCCATGTGCGAGGCTCCCATCTCGCCTTCTATTTCCGCTTTCGGGGTAAGCGCCGCCACAGAATCCACCACGACTACGGAGATCATCCCGGAGCGCACCAAGCTTTCCAAAATATTCAGCGCGTCTTCGCCGTTGTCCGGCTGGGAAATAAGAAGGTCGTTTATCTTAACGCCGAGTTTTTTCGCGTACTCCGGGTCAAGCGCGTGCTCCGCGTCAATGAAGGCCGCGCGTCCGCCCTGCCTTTGCGCCTGAGCGACGACATTGAGCGCCAAGGTTGTCTTGCCGCTGGACTCGGGTCCGTATATCTCTACGACTCTGCCGCGGGGGAGTCCGCCTACGCCGAGCGCCATGTCCAGAGAGAAGGAGCCCGTGGGAATAACCGAAACGTTTGTCTTTCTGGCTTCGCCCAAGGTCATCACCGACCCCTCGCCGAACTTATCTTTCAGGGACTGCATCAACTCTTCAAAACTTCCTTTCTCTTCGGGTTTGTCTTTGGTTTTTTTAGTCGTCATGGAGAAATTATAACACGTGGGTACCGGTCTATTGAACGGGGGAGGAGGTCGCGGCAACGGGCGACACATAAAAGACTTGTTTAATAATCTTGCTTTCCCCGCCCAGGAATTTTTTGGCGGTTATCTCGAGCGTATTCAGCCCGGATTGGAGAGAAACCGTTTTTTCCCAAGTCCCCGATGGGTCAATCGGGATGGCCTCCCCGTTTATATAGAGCTCTTTGGCGTTTTGAAGCGTGCCGGAGACGAGTATCTGGCTCGAGGTGGCGTTTGTGAGTTCGTTTTTAGGGTTCGTAACGGCGAGCGAGGGAGAGCCGATTATCCTGGGAATAGCGAAGCCTAAATATATAAGAAATAAAATCACCGCGGCGCCTGCCCAAACATATCTAGCGGCCGGTTTTTTGGAAAATCTGTTTTTGGGGAGTTTGTCCGAAGCGCCGGAAGAGGGGATAGCGTGCTTTCTCCATTCTTCCCAAAAAGCTTTTCCGTCGAAGTCCAGGATTTCGCCGAGTCGCAAAAGATAGCCGTGGAGGTATGGCGAAGAGGGAAGGTTTTCCGCCTCTCCCTTCAAAAGATTTTCCAAATGCTTGATGGCGATTCCGGACATTTCCGAAAGCCGTTCAAGGCTGATGTTTTTATCCCTGAGCTTTTCGCCCAGGAACACGCTTAAAGATTCGTTTTCCATGTTAATAGTTTGTAGCGAGTAGTTTGTGGTGGGTAGAGAGGAATTAAGAAAGTGTTTTACTACTCACTATTCACTACCAACCACCGACTAATCTACGGGCTTTTCTACGTACACCTCGCGGGCCTTGGCTCCGTCGCCGGGGCCGATAACACCTTTCTCTTCCATTATGTCGAGGAGTCTGGCTGCCCTTGCGTAGCCTACGCTAAGTCGCCGTTGAAGCAAAGAGGCGGATGCTTTCTGGGCTTCGGATACCACCCGCACGGCCTCATCATAGAGCTCATCGGAGTCGTCATCAAGGTAGTCGGTAAAGAGGTCGCCCGGCGGGTTTTTTGCTTCTCCTGCCGGAGCTATTTCGCCGTTTCCCGGGGAGGGGAGTTCGCCAAGCACGAGCGGGGCGTCGTTGTTCTCGCGGATGAAGTCCGCGACCTTATTTATTTCCGATTCGGTCACGTAGGAGCCCTGAACGCGCTTGGGCTTGGATAGTTCCGCCGCGGTGTATAAAAGGTCTCCGCCGCCCAGAAGTTTTTCCGCGCCGGCCGCGTCCAAAATCGTGCGGGAATCTATTTGGCTCGCGACCTGGAGAGCGACACGGGAGGGAATGTTGGCTTTAATAAGTCCGGTGATGATTTCCACCGACGGCCGTTGGGTGGAAAGAATAAGGTGGATGCCGGTCGCGCGGGCCATCTGCGCCAAGCGGACAATCGCGCCTTCAACTTCGCGCCCATAGGTGCTCATAAGGTCTGCCAACTCATCTATGACTATCAAAATACTCGGCAGGGGCTCGTCTTTGTGCGCGGCGTTATAGCTTTTTATGTCGCGGTTCCCGGCGGCCTGCAAAACATCGTATCTCCTATCCATTTCCGCGAGCGCCCAGCGGAATACGCTCATCGCTTTTTTATTTTCGGTTATGACCGGGCTAATTAGATGCGGCAAGCCGGAATACGGAGTGAGCTCCACGCGTTTCGGGTCAACCATTATTAGCCGAAGAGTTTCCGGGCTGTTTTTATAAAGAAGTGAAATTAATATAGAGTGGATGACCACCGACTTTCCGGAGCCGGTCGCGCCGGCTACCAAGAGGTGCGGCATTTTGGCGATGTCCGTAAAAATCGGCTCCCCTGTAACGTCGCGTCCGAGGGCGAAAGAGAGCGGCGCGTCGGAAAATTCTTTGTAGCTCATAAGAGACCCGAGGCGAACTAGTGCGGCGGATTTATTCGGCACCTCAATTCCGACCAATGCCTTCCCGGGGATGGGTGCCTCTATGCGGATGGGGTGAGCGGCCAGAGCCAGCGCCAAGTCCTGATTAAGCGCATTAATTCTTGAGATTTTCATTCCTTCCGCGGGTTTTAATGTATAGCGGGTAACCTTGGGGCCGATATTTATTTCGCCCATTTCCACGGAAATCCCGAAACCCTCCAGTGTCCGCTTGATAATATTGGCGTTCGCGCGCAAGTCTCCGGTCGTCGGCTTTTCCACGTTGGATTGTAAAAGCGAAAGCGGCGGAAGCTTATAATTTTCCATTTTGGAAAAGACGGGCTTCCTCGAAGAGAAAAGACCTGGCTTGGACTTGGACTCCTTAATTTCCAGTTCCTCGTTTTCTTCAATTTTTTCCTCCTCTTCTTTTTCCGGCTCCGCTTCCGGCTCTTCCTCCGGTTCGGGGATTTCAATCTCTTCCTCCTCGCCCTTTTTCATCCAGGGGAATTTAAGCGAGAGGTTCAGGGAAATAAGTATGCCGATGCAAAAAACCGCGAAGTTTATTACCGCCGCGGCGATGTTGCTGAATATGTATTTAAGCGAGCCGAGGGCCATGCCGGAAACCCCGCCCCGCCCGGGGTAAAAAACTTCAATCATGCCGAGGAGGGAAAAAAGCGCGAGCACCGCGCCGAGAGAGGTTATTCCTATCAAGCGGCGCTTATGGGAGGTTAGAAACATTACCGCGAGGCCGATTAAGCCGACGGGCAAAATATAGTAGCCGATACCGAAAAGTTTTTGAAGAACACTATATATAAAATTTCCGGCCGGACCGGCGGCTTGGAACGCGGAAAGTCCGAGGAGTATTGCTATTCCTATGTAAGCTATCGCCCAAATGCTTTCTTTGGTATGGGGGTGGAGGCGTTCGAGCTCTTCTATCTCTTCTTTACGCTCCTTTTTGCTTTCTTTGTTTTTCTTTTTAGACATTAGAAACGATTGCGCCATCTGCGCTTATAGGGTTATTTTAAATCATTTCTAAACCCCTTACCAACAGCTATACTTAGATTATGGAAAAAAGCATTTTTAAGGCTTACGACGTCCGGGGGAAATACCCGAAGGAAATAAATGAGGCAACAGCGGAAAAAATCGCCTCTGCCCTCGCCAAGCATTTCAAAAAAGGCGAGATCATAGTCGGCCATGATGCGCGACTTAGTTCTCCTAAGCTTTATAAGGCGGTCATAGGCTCAATCAAAAAAGAAAACCCCAAGCTCTCTGTGGTTAAGCTCGGGCTTATAACCACCCCGCTTTTATATTTTTTGGTAAGCCGGGTGGATGCTGTGGCGGGCATAGCCGTAACTGCTTCGCACAATCCAAAAAATTTCAACGGTTTGAAGGTGGTTGGCCGCAACGCCGAGCCCTTAAGCGGCAAGGAAATTTGGAAGCTGGTGCAAAAACATGGAGGTTGATATGACCGGGGCGGACTACGTTAAATTTTTGAAGCGGCTTGCGAAAGTTAAAAAACCACTCAAGGTTGTTTGCGATGCATCGGACGGTTCAGCCGGGCCGTTTTTAAAGAAGCTTCGGTTTAAAAAAATAAGTCTGAAGGTTTTAAATGTCCGCCCGAACGGCAATTTTCCGGCACATGGGCCCGATCCATCGGACGAGAAAGCTTCGCGGGAACTTTCTTCGGCGGTGCGCAAAAGCAAAGCAGATTTCGGGGCTATCTTTGACGGGGACGGCGACAGGGTATTTTTTGTGGATGAAAACGGGAAAAGAGTTCCGCCCGACGCAGTCGCGTTTCTTGTATCTAAAAACTTTAAGCCGCCGTATGTCGCCACGACTATTTCCGGATATCTTTTCCGCAGGAGTTCGGTGGGAACAAAAATTAAGTTAAGCCAGGTCGGGCACTATTTTATAAAAAAGGAAATGCGCCGCTTTAAAGCGAAGTTCGCGGCGGAAATTTCCGGCCACTACTACTTTGAGCAGGCCTTCGGCAAGAGAAAGGCGTATTACGATACCGCCCTGCGGGCTCTCGTGGAATTCGCCAACGCCGTATCCCAGCTGAAAAATAAAAAACTTACGGTCTCCGAGTGGCTCAAGATAATTTCTCCACCCCATGCTTCGGGAGAACTTAATTTCAAGGTTAAAAATCAGGAAAGGGCCTTGGCGCGCATAAAAGCGGCGTACAAGGGGGAGAAAATATCTTCATTTGACGGGATAACCGTGGACGCGAAAGATTTCTGGTTAAACGTCCGTCCGTCGCACACCGAACCGCTTCTTCGGCTTAATTTGGAATCACGGGATAAAAAGGTGTTTTCGCGCGAGCTCAAGCGGATAAAAAAACTGATTCGCCCCCACACCTACCGAAGAACCGGTTTTTAATTGCCGTGCCAAAAGCGGTGGTTTTAAATCAAGCAGAAAAAAATTGATTGAGGTTGTTTATAGAAACCGGGAAAACAATTTCTTCGGTAGGTGTGGGGGTTCGCGCCTGATTTTGTAACCGGCCCAACGCATTTGCCTGCCCCATGGAGACTTCTCGTTTTAAGAGGGGCTGTCGGAGCGGTTTTGAGCTCGGCCCCGCCAAAATTGGCGGGGCAAAAGTACGCGACCTGCCTGCCGGCAGGCAGGGACCGCAGCGCGCCCCTTTCCG
>JAVHQZ010000121.1:0-1551 GCA_036171415.1 Minisyncoccota bacterium
ATGAGAAATCCCTGCCTGCCGGCAGGCAGGTCTGCGGTGGCGGGGATTTTTTGTGGGCTAGGATGGAATCGAACCATCGGTCCCCGTCTTATAAGGGCGGTGCTTTAACCCCTAAGCTACTAGCCCATTCTCGCTATATTCTATGTCTCGCTATGCGTTTTCGCAATCCTGTCCCTGCTTTTTTGC
The DNA here is from genome assembly GCA_036171415.1 of Minisyncoccota bacterium. Taxonomy (GTDB): domain Bacteria; phylum Patescibacteriota; class Minisyncoccia; order UBA6257; family 2-01-FULL-56-20; genus LiPW-15. The sequence goes on from JAVHQZ010000121.1 coordinate 187, forward strand.
CTACCGCCTATCGCCTGTTGCCTATTGTAATTTATCAAACCTCGCCATCGCCGCTATCGCGGACTGGTTAAACGCGTTTATGGAATTAACTTCCGCGTTTATATTATCCACGAGCTCCGCCACCTGTCCGGGCTTATGCCAAATTCCGGAAAATTTATCGCGCAATACGGAAAGAAGCTGATACACGTAATCGCTGTAGTTTATGAGCCGGGAGAGAAGCGCCAAGCGATTGGAGACGGAATCCAATACCGCCTGCTTCGCCTCCGCTTTTCCTATTTTCGGCAAGGCCGAAGTCATAATTTGCAGTTCGCCGGAAAGTTCCACGGCTTTGGCGCGGATGTCCTGGGTACGGTTAGCGACTTCGGTAACCCGCGTAAGCGCTTCGGTGTAGGAGCCTTGTTTATCAAGTTCGTTGATTTTCGCGAGTTCGGTCTTCAGCTCTCCGGAGATGCTCACGATATCCTGCGCAATCTGCCCGCCCTTCATCCGGGCTTCTTCAAAATCTTTCGGCGTCGCGGTTGCCGCCGCAACTATTCTAAAAACTACATAACCGCCCACAAGAATGGCGGCAAAGGCAATATATAATTTGTTCCGTTTGGCCATTTGGGTTTGATGTATTCTACTCTCGCCATCGGACAGAAATCAATAGAAAAATCGCGGAGCGGGTGAGGGGAATCGAACCCCTGGCTTCAGCTTGCCCGTCCTCCGCAGTAGCATCGTGAGCGGGTAGGGAGAATCGAACTCCCGGCTTTAGCTTGGAAAGCTAAGGTATTACCACTATACGATACCCGCATAACTGCTACGGAGGATGGAGAAAGCTGAGGTATTGCCATTATACGACACCCGCCTTCGCCAAGGCTTCGGCGGGCAGGCCCGCTAAAGCTAGCGATTCGTAATTACTCTTGGCAGAGAGGAGCGAAATAAGCCTTATTTTATTTCGTCCGAATGAACCAAGATAAGCACTGTCACCATATGTGACAGTGCTTATCTTAATATGTCGAAGGCTCCCACGCAATATAAATAAGCCTGTGAATAAGCTGTGGAATACTCATCTAGCCCTATTTGGCCATTGCTTCGGCTACGTGTTTCTTGCCTACCCGGATAATATCCCCTTGCTTCAATTCCACTACTTCTTTCGGGTCCGTCACTTTTTTCCCGTTAATCTCGAGAGCTCCCTGCTCAATAAGTCGGCGCGCTTCGCTGCCGCTGGAATTTAATATTTCTTTGGCGATTTCAACCGCCTCCATCGGTTTTTTGAAATAAAATTCCGAATTAGCAATAAGTTTTTTTTCCGAAAAAATTTCTATAAACTCGCCCTTCGCTTTTTTCGCGGCTTCCGAGCCGTAAACCAGAGCGACAGCCGCT
>JAVHQZ010000122.1:0-6854 GCA_036171415.1 Minisyncoccota bacterium
CGAAAGTTTTCCTAGCGAGATAGAAGCAGTTCATCGGGAGCGACAGGTCAAGCGATGGAAAAGCAGAATGGCTATTGAAAGATTAAAATTTTTTAATGAAATCGCGGATCCTCGATTTTGTAATTCCGATAAAATCGGAAACAAAATCGGGACGAACTAAATAATAAATTATATGATTAGCGAAGGATTGCATGAAAAAAAATTGATGCTTCTGGAATCGATGGCTGTTCGCATTCGCGAGGACATTATTAAAATGCTTCTGGCGGCCGGCTCTGGGCACTCCGCGGGACCGCTCGGCATGGCAGATATTTTCACTGCTATGTATTTCCACGTTTTAAACCACGACCCAAAGAAGCCTCTTTGGGCTGATAGGGATAGGCTAGTGCTTTCCAATGGCCACATCTGCCCCGTTCTTTATGCTTCCCTTGCCCATGCCGGGTATTTTCCCGTGGCGGAGCTTAAAACTTTACGCCAACTCGGCACCCGGCTTCAGGGCCACCCACACCGAGGTTCGCTCCCGGGAGTGGAAACTACCTCCGGCCCGCTTGGCTCGGGCTTATCGCAGGCAATCGGGTTCGCTCTCGCGGCTAAATTGGACGGGAAAAAATACAGAACCTATTGCCTGACCTCCGACGGTGAGCACGATGAAGGGAATCTCTGGGAGGCGGTAATGTTCGCCGGGAAAAATAAAATTTCCAATCTCACGGCGATAATGGACCGGAATAATATCCAGATAGACGGCTACACGGAGAACGTGATGCCTTTGGAGCCGATACGCAAAAAGTACGAAAGTTTTGGCTGGCACGTTTTGGAAATCAACGGGCACGATTTTCATCAGATAATTTCCGCCTGCGCGGAAGCAAAAGCAATTTACGAAAAGCCGACGATGATAATCGCCCACACCATTCCCGGCAAAGGCGTGGACTTTATGGAGGGTCGCTTCGAATGGCATGGTAAGCCACCCAACAAAGAAGAAGCCCGCTTGGCGTTAGGGGAGCTAAGGACATTGGGTGGCAAGATTCGAAGCGAGCACGAATAGAATCTGGCACGCCCCCACACCTAATGAACTTATGTTTTACATGTATATTTTAAAGAGCAAAAAAGATGATATGCTTTATGTGGGCTCCACCGATGACTTGCGAAGCAGGATAGCCCTACATAACTCAGGAAAGGCCGCGTCAACCAAAAGCCGCCGGCCGTTTGAGCTGATGTATTACGAAGCTTATTTGGCAGAGAAAGACGCGCGCGATCGTGAGCACAACTTGAAACTTCGCGCCAACGCGCTAACCCAGCTAAGGCGAAGAATATCGAACAGTTTAAAAGTTCATTAGGTGTGGGGGCACGGTAAACCGCCTAAAGCCGACGAGGCGAAGCGGGCGCTCGCGGAGCTCCGCACGCTCGGCGGAAAAATAAGAAGCGAACACCAATAAAATGCCCAATCCAGAGACAGGAATTCTAAAAAAAGAAATAAATTATAGCAGCGTAGCCGCTGTTATGGCGGTCATCACCTTTTTGTTGTTTTCGCCGACATTGTTAATGTGGTTTTTTAACGTGAAAATTGTAGATGCTTCTATCCACCCCTTGTTGTATGTAGCGCGCTGGGTTTTAACGTTTTTTGGTGTGATTTTAACGATAATTTTTGCAATAGCGAGTCTTTCATCGAAAAGAAATAAAGAATCAAAGACTTGGGCAATTTCATCCCTTGTTATCCTAGGATTTGTTATTGTCTGTATTTTGGCTGTGGTAGGGCTTGGAATTTATATCGCAAAAAATTGGCACTAATATGCTAAACCCGGAAGCAAAACTTAGCGGAAAAATATTCGACCAGGACGTTCTCCTGAAGCCAACACGCGACGGCTACGGCGACGGGCTCTTGTTGGCGGGGGAGGAAGATAAAAACGTGGTCGCGCTTTGCGCCGACCTTACGGAATCCACCCGTGCCGAAGCCTTTGCCAAGAAATTCCCGGAAAGATTTTTCCAGGTGGGAGTCGCGGAACAAAACATGGCGACTATTGCCGCGGGATTGGGTATTTCGGGGAAAATTCCGTTTATTTCTTCTTACGCTACTTTTTCGCCCGGTCGGAACTGGGAACAAATTCGCACGACTATTTCTTACAACGACTCAAACGTTAAAATAGCCGGCCATCACACGGGAATTTCCGTAGGTCCCGACGGCGCGACGCATCAAGCGGTAGAGGACATCGCGACGATGCGGGTTATGGCGAACATGAAAGTTATCGTGCCTTGCGATTCGGTTGAGGGCAGAAAGGCGACTATGGCGGCGGCAAAAATTTGGGGCCCGGTATATCTTCGTTTTCAACGGGAGAAAACTCCGGTTATGACCACCGAAGAAACCCCGTTCGTGCCGGGGAAGGCAATTACGCTCTGGCAGTCCAAGAAGCCGCAGGTGGCGATAATCGGGTGCGGAGCGTTGCTTTTTGAAGCGCTTCTGGCGGCGAAAGAGTTGGAGAAAGAAAAAATAGGCACGGTGGTTTTGAATTCCCATACTATAAAGCCCCTGGATGAAGCAAAAATTTTAGACTTGGCAAAAAAATACGGGGCAATCGTTACGGTAGAGGAGCACCAGATAACGGGGGGCTTGGGCGGAGCGGTTGCCGAGTTTTTGGCGAAGAAATGTCCATGTCCGATGGAATTCGTCGGTCTTCAAAACACTTTTGCGGAATCAGGCCCGCCGGACGCGCTCCTTCAGAAATACGGAATGAAAGCCAAAGACATTAAGGCAGCGGTCAAAAAAGTTTTGAAGAGAAAATGATTGCATGCCGGGCGCGCGCGATAGGGGGTAATATTAATCAAAACTAAAAATAAAGAATGGCGATAGATACAAAAAGTTTCATATACGACGCGCGGCTCAAGGGAATGACCGATAATGCGATTAGGACGGCGCTTTTGAATATGGGCGTCCCCGCTGCAGAGGTTAACACTCACTTTCCGGCTTTTGTCATGCAGTCCCAACCCGAACAGCAGGTGGCCAAGACGGAAGAAGTTCAGCCGAAGGCAGCCGCCCCGCAAGAGGTAAAACCGCAGGCAGTAATGCGTGAGCAGGTTCAGCCGAAGGCAGCCGCGCCGCAAGAAGTTCAACCGCAGACGGTTTCTCCCCAACAAGCCAAGCCCGAGCCGCAGAAGATTGTTATGCAACAGGCCCAGCCCGAGATTGCCCCTCTTCCAAAGGGCCTGCCAACTATAGACTCTGTTGCCAGCAATAAGCCGGTCTCTTCCGCCATGTCTACTACTTCTATCGGTGGTCCGCAAGGAATTAAAGAAACAGTGATGCAAAGTGTCGGAACGTTCGCAGCGCAGCCTGCTAATACCCCGTCGGGGACGCCGGCTACAAATACTGTTTTCGGTAATCAACCGGCGGCTACTGCCCAGACTAGCGAGCCACAGCCGAAAAGTAAGAAACCACTAGTCGCAATTATAGTTACGGTATTAATCTTAGGCGTAGCTGGCGCAGGGTATTTATTTTTCATAAAAAATAAAGCAATTGCACCTTCACTCCCTGTCGAGGTGCAGACAGCGACCACGACGAGCGTCCAAGCGGTTCCGCTTGAGATAACTCAGATGACCTTCGCGTCGTCTACCCTGACATATCCCTTCTCCAATGCGAGCCTCAAAATCGTGCTGAGAAACAATAGCGCCCAGACCATAGAAAATTATTTCTATCGGTTTTATCTGGATGAGAACGACACATTCGGCCAGGTTGCCGGCAATAACCTTCTCACCCTTAATCCCGGTGCGACCTTCGAAATATCATCCGCGGACGCCGCGGACGCCATTAAAGAGCTGGCCAGTAGTTGCGACGCTTTCGGTTTGGGCGCCGGACAGTATCATCTTCATCTCAAGGTTAGTACGGACACAACAAAGCCCTTGAATTCAGACACAACTGGGCCGTCGGTAAGCGACAGCCTAGCTCCGTTCACACTTACCGCTCCATGTCAGAAGAAGTCGCCCGCAACCGGAACTCCGCAGGCTGGGCAGAGTCCGAAAGACGCATATTTGGCGGCAAAGACGGCAGAAAATAATCTAAAAACCCTCGCCGATATTGAAGCTTTCGCTCTTAAATATTCGGACAAAGCTGCGGTCGCGGAATTTTACACCCAAAAACCACAGTTGGCCTCGGCTTCGCCGGAAGAAATTGCCACACTGATTGCATTTATCAGCCAGCCAAGCGTCAGCCAGATAACCTTAATTACGACGGCGATAAGCGGGAAAACCGCCACACTAACCGCAAAAGCAAACAGCCCCACATACAAGGCGGGCACAATTATCATGATGCTCGAGGGCGGGCAATGGAAATTGGACAATGAAGATTGGTCAAAGTAAAAAAGATAGACAGCTTTTTGAAAACCGCCCGGGTTCGCTCCCGGGCGGTTTTTTTGTTCACCCTCCTAACTTTTAGGAGGTAATACATTATAATTAAGAGCGTTAGATTTATCTGAAAAAGTGAGGGCGCCCCTTTTGCTTTAAAAGTTTGGAGGGTAAATACTTAAACCAATGTTCGACTTCCTGACTATCGGCACGGCAACGCGAGACGTCTTTATAAAAAGCGACGCTTTTAAAGTTATTCACGACCCGGAGCATTTGAAGAAACTCGGGTTCCCGACCGGCGAGGCGGAGTATTTGCCCCTGGGAGGAAAAGTGGAAATACCCGAGCCGGTGGTGACCGTAGGCGGAGGAGCGGCCAATGCCGCTATAACTTTCGCGCGAAACGGTTTTAGGACCGCGGCGCTGATGAAAATCGGGAGAGACGGCGCCGGCGAAGAAGTTATTAAGACGCTCAAAAAAGATAAAGTTACCTCCCTACCTCTTTACCCTTCGGATAAGGGCACGGCTTTTTCCGTTATTATGCTTTCCCCGATGGGAGAACGGACAATCTTAAACTACCGCGGAGCATCCGAGGAAATGCAGAAAGGCGAAGTCCCGTTTAAAAAACTTAAAGCCAAGTGGGCCTATATCGTTCCGGGTAGAATTCCCTTTTCCGTAATTTCTTTAATCGTCGCGCACTTGAAAAGCCAAGGGGCGAAGATTGCGATGAATCCCTCCAGATACTACATCGAGCTTGGGGCAAAACAACTAAAGCCGATTTTAAGCCGGCTGGACGTCGTAATAATGAACCGGGAGGAAGCATCTTACTTAACCGGTGTTAAATACGAGGACGAAGGAAAGATTTTCAGAAAGCTTGATGAGCTTGTGGACGGAATCGCGGTAATGACCGACGGGCCGAAAGGGGTTTGGGTTTCCGACGGCGACTGTATTTTTTCCGCGGGAATTTATAAAGAGAAAAAACTTGTAGACCGAACCGGAGCCGGGGACGCGTTCGGGAGCGGTTTTGTGGCCGGACTGGCCAGAATGACGAAGCCCGGAGCGAGGTTTTCCGAGGCGGCGATTGAATACGCGATAAGGCTTGGTTCGGCGAATGCAACGTCTAAAGTGGAATCTATCGGAGCGCAGAGCGGGCTCTTAAGGCGGGCGGATTTTGAAAACAACAAGCGCTTCAAAAAATTATCCTTGAAAGTAAAAGAAATTTAAAAAGATGGATAACGCTGCCGCGGACAAAATATCAAAAATTCTACGGGCCGATAAACACACCTTCTATAAGACGGTGGAGTATTTGGAAAAAATTACGGGGAGAACCGGCGTTTTGGAAAAAGTATTGGAAGAAAATGAGGCGTTCATGCGCGACCGGATGCTCACTATCGGCGTCAGACGCGACGCGCCCGCTAAAGAGGTATACGACGCGCTGATTTCCAAAATTGAATCCGACGACGCGCGAATTTTCAAGGCGCTTGGAAGCCCCAACTGCAAAAGAACCGATGATTGTATGAATATCGGCGAGATTGCCAAAAAGGCGGTGAACCCGCCCAAGGGATTTTTCATGAAAACGGAAAAGGCCAAAGAGTTCGTTGTCGCCGAGCCGCCCCCGAAGGTCATGAAAATTTTAGGCTATACGTCCGCGAAGGAGATGGTAGACAAAGAAAATATTTTTGAAATTTACGCGGCGCTCCGGTTTGTGGAGGGGGGAGAGTGGCTGAATACTGTCTTTTTTAAGCAGTACGAAAAATTAAAGCCCGAAGATTTTGAGGAGAGAGAAATTACCGTTTTGGCTTTGAGCGCCAAGTGGGATATTCCCGCCGGGGAATTCGTGAAGAAAAAGAAGCACAATATAAGCCACCTCAAAGAACTCGGCGTTGTTTTTATAATTCCGGCGCTCCTCGGAATCTCCGGCGAGATTTTACGGATGTTCGTGCTGATCATGCACTACCTCTACGAGATTCCTTTTTATTCTTCTATTTTTAAAGACATTTCCGGTTATGGGACGGAGTTTCACCGGGCACTATCTTCACTTTTACGCGGGGATGTGAGCGAAGAGCGGTTCGGAGAGCTCGCCAAATCCCGATGGCTGGTTGTCCAGAGATACCTTGCCAAGGATGATATCAACGATTGGCGGCTTTTCGTGCCCCACATAAACCCGGAGGCTATTCATTGGATGAAGGCGGAAGAGAACCTCTCCAAGGTTGGCGATATTATGGATGGTTTTTCCAAAGAGCTTCTTTTCTGGAAAGACCTGGGCTGGGTCGGTGATTATTTTAAAGACGAAAGTGGCGTGGACGTGCTCGTAAGCTTCAACATCGTGGATACGGTTATGGCCCTGGTTAAAGAAAAGGAAATGATTAAATATTTGTATCATCAGGAAGAAGCGCTTTGGAACAAAATTTTTATGGCATATTTCGACAGGACAATGCTTGAAGAGTATTCTCGTAAGTACCTAATCCAAGGATATTTTGAGATTTAGTGAGTAGTGAGTAGTGAGTAGAACATTTTTTTTAGGAAGCTCA
>JAVHQZ010000123.1:0-1517 GCA_036171415.1 Minisyncoccota bacterium
GTTGCCATTCAAAAACAACACAGGGCCAGCATAATAGCCGCTGACGGAACTCTGGGCAATTTCCAAAATGTTCCCCTCGGCCACAATCGAGCCAAGATTGGACCCTGCCGCCAGTGTTCCGATGCCGACAGCGTTTCGGTAGACGGTGCTTAAACCCAGCGCCAAGGTTGGGTCGTTCACCGTACCAGTTCCTCCCTGTATTGCAACGTTAGTCCCGACGAGGGAATTTTCCATATATAAAATATGACCGGTTTTTATAGTTGTGTCGTAAAGATTTGAGACGTTGGGATAAGCGCCGTTAACGGTTAAACCTGTGAAGCTCGGAGTGTTAGCGGTGCCGACACTCTGGTTTATGGTATAGGCCGTGATGTTTCCGGCGGTGCCGGCGGTAGCGGCGTAGCTCACCGACTGGGAGCCGATAGTGGCCGAATCAATTATTGTGAGCCAAGGTCCCCAGGTAGGGTTCAAGTCGTATCTGTATCTCCTAAATTGTAATCTGTCATTGGCCATGTTTTGCGCGATTTCAAAACCATAAGCGGTATCGCCGGGATTAGCGCCAACGCTTATACCGGTCGCGTAACAATTAGAAGCGGGATCCCCGGCGCCGCACCAGGTTCCTCCCCAATTATAGAACGGCCTTATTCCCGAACCCACATGGGCACTATTGGGAACAGACGAAATGCCGTTTATTTTGTCCGTAGTGGCGGAATTAGCCGCGACAACACCCGTGAGACCCGCGCCGCTCCCGGAAAAAGACCCGGCAGTGACGGCGCCAGTAACGGCCAGGGAGCCCATATTAGTGATGGCGGCGTAATTAAAGTAAGCACCCCCATATAGCCAGTTATAACCGGCACTATAGATACCGCTCGGATGCCAGCTAGCCAACCCAGTTCCGCCCACATTCGCGTTTCCCTGAAATCCGTAGGCGGAGATATTCCCTATGGCATTGATGGTAAGATTTTCCGTTACGGCTCCGGTAAACGTCCCTCCACCCCAAGGACTCCCGGACGGTCCGGTAGCGCCTGCCGCACCAGCCGCGCCGGCTACTCCGGCGATGCCCTGAATGCCTTGAATGCCTTGCGCACCCTGCGCGCCGGCAGAACCGGTTGGGCCGGTATCTCCGGTCAAACCCTTTATGCCCTGCGCTCCCTGCGCGCCGGCAGTCCCAGTAGTCCCGGTAGCGCCGGTCAGACCCTGAATGCCCTGAATTCCCTGCGCGCCGGCAGTCCCGGCTGTGCCGGTCGCGCCGGTCGGACCGATCGCGCCGGCGCCGCCGGCTACTCCGGTGTAATCCGTCCAAGATGTACCGTTACAAATATAGAATTTAGTGGAACTGGCAAAATAGATGGTGCCAGCGGCTCCTCCATTGCAGGTAGGAGGCGTAGCCTGGGGAGAAAATTTAAGAACGTCCACCGCGGCCGTCATCAACACAAAACCAAAAGACAGCACCAGAGCCAAGACCAAAATTATTAGACGGGAATTTATCATAAAAGGCATATTAATTTATCCGGTACTCA
>JAVHQZ010000124.1:0-1515 GCA_036171415.1 Minisyncoccota bacterium
CTTTCTTTTTCCCGGGAGAGTTCTCAAAACATCGAGCGCCTCGTACATAGAAATGGGATTCGCGTTATAGCAGTCATCCAAGATATACGAGCCTCTCATACCGGGAACGATATTCAGCCGGTGCAAGGCGGGCTCATATTTGCTCAAACCCTCGGAGATCTTAACCAAATTGAGCCCGAAAATCAATCCGACGCAGGCCGCCGCGGCGGCGGCATAGCCTTGAGTCCGCCCGTAGGCTCCGTCCAGGCGCACCGGTACAAAACTTCCTCCGTATTCCAGTTTGAAAGAAACACCGAGCGGCCTGTCTCCTTCCGTGCGGTTTTCGAAACCGGTTACCCTTACGCTTGATCCTTTCTCGAAACCGAAGGTTATGAGATGCGCCCTGGTCCGCTCTTTCAGGTTCATTACTGTTTCATCGTCGTAATTTAAAACCGAAAAACCGGCGGCGGGAAGAGTTTCGATGAGCTTTCCTTTTTCTCTCGCGACTTCTTCCGGTCCATTGAAAAATTCCACGTGAGCCGGAACTTCCCCGACCGCGGTTATAACCCCGACGTTGGGCCTCGCGATATCCAAAAGATATTTCATGTCCCCCGGATTATCCACGCCGTATTCCAAAATCAGTATTTCCGGATAATCGGTTTTAAATATTATCCGCCAAAAACTTCCTAAAATAACCTTGGGCCAAAAGAAAAAACCTTTTATTTCTTCCCAGGACCCGAGAATGGTTAAGGGAAGTCCTAGCTCATTATTAAAATTGCTTTTGGTATAACGAACTTTCCGGTCCGTAGCTAAAACCGCGGCAACAGCGAACTTGGCTGAAGTTTTGCCGACACTCCCGGTAATCCCGACGATGCCGGGCCGGTAGCGCCAGATAGTCAGCTTCGCGAGCTTCTTAAGCGCCACGCGCAATACTTTTAAAAGTAATTCTTTGAACTTATTCATTTTAGTTGGCTCTGCCGTCCGCAATCCTGTCCGGGGGGATGTTGTAGTAGTTTATAAGATATTGAGCCATTTCTTTAAATACCGGCACAACGTTTGTGGCGGCGATGGCGCTTGAGGGAAGGGTATCCACCTTAACCAAGACGATGAATTGAGGGTGGGTTACCGGACCGAAACCCACAAAAGAGTCTATAACCGTGTCGGTATAACCCCCGTGGACAAAATCCGGGATGAAAGCCGTGCCGGTCTTCCCTGCCAACGAATACCCTTCAATCTTGGCTATCCCCGCCTTATCCACCGCCGAAACCATCATCTTGGTAACCTGTTCGGTTGTGCTGGTCGACAAGACCCGGCGAATCGCCTCCGGAGACAGCTCGGAGTTTAAATACGGCCTCATGAGCGTCCCGCCGTTCGCGATAGCTGCCATGGCGTTTAAGAGCCCCAAGGGAGTCACCGACACGCCCTGGCCGTAGGAAGCGGTGGCGAAGGCAACCTTTGGCGACTTCGGATTAAGCTGCTTTAAGCTGCCGGAGAGCTCCCCCGGAAGGTCCACTCCTGTTTTTTCTCCGAGTCCGA
>JAVHQZ010000125.1:0-1508 GCA_036171415.1 Minisyncoccota bacterium
GCGCCATAGTTTCTTTTATGGCTTTGCCGAAATCGGTTGCACCCGCGGCGATTATCTCCTTAACCACTTTTCTTATTTCGTCCTTACCTATCTCCGCCGGGAGATATTTTCCCATAAGAGCAAGTTCTTCTCTTTCCTTGTCCGCCAAATCCTTACGGTTCCCCTGCTCAAAAAGATTTATCGCCTCCTTTCTTTTCTTTGCTTCCTTCTTTAATACATCCAAAACCTCAACGTCCTCAAGCGCTCCTTCTTTGGCGCCGAATTTTTCTTTGGTTTTATTTTGTACCTGGGCTATCAAAAAACGCAAAAGCCCGGTCTGCTTTGCATCTCCGGACTTCATGGCTTTTTTAAGCTCCTCTTTGAGCTGTTCGCTAAGGGTCATCTCTCACCCTTGAAAGACATTCCCCTCTGCGACGACAAAGCGGGTTTTTTGATGCTTATTTGGGATGTCATTGTATTGTGATAATTGCGATAAAATTTGCGCAATATACAGTCGGTCTTTCAAGGGTGAGAGATTAGGCGGAAAGCCCGAGCTTTTTAAGCCGGGAAATCTCTTTGGCCCTGGTGGAGCGATGAGTCGCGGAGCCGCGGACGCTCCTTTTGTTCGGGGTGCGGCCGTGAAAACGCCGTTTCCGGACTTCTAATATAACTCCGCTCCTCCGTACCTTCTTGGTAAAGCGGAAGTAGAGATTGGCCCCGGACTCGCCTTCTTTTTTCTGAACTTCAATCATTGGTCTATATGCTAAAGGAAAGACGCCTTATTGGCAAGTTTACCCCCACACCATAACAAAGGAAGTTGCCTCGCTTGGTTTTCATCGGTGAAAATTGGGAAAAAGTAAGCATTATAAAAATAACTATAGTTCAGATGATAATCGCGGCAACAATAACAACCAATCCTTTGTTTGGTGTCGGGGGTTTATCGGGCTTCCCTGATTTTCTTCCCAATCTCGGCCAGGCTCTCCTTCGGCGGGTTCATGACCACAAAGTGGACTGATTTCCCGTTATCTCCCACGAAGCGCGGGATGAGGTGAATGTGCAGGTGTTCGACGACCTGCCCGCTTACCGAGCCCTGGTTTATGCCGATGGTAAAGCCGTCCGGCTGAAGCGCTTTCTGAATTTTATCCAAAACGATTTTCACGCCCTCAAAAAGCGGGCCGACCTCATCTTTCGGGAGCTCCGGCAAATCCTTGGCGTGGGTTTTGGATATAACCATAGTGTGCCCGGGGGAAACCGGATTTATATCCAGAATCGCGAAGGCATGGTCATTCTCGTAGACTATTTCCGCGGGAATTTCTTTTTTTCCGATTTTACAAAAAAGGCAATCCATAGAATTTAAATTCTAAGTCCTAATATCCAATGTCCAAAGGGGCGTGTTGGAAATTAGAAATTAGTAATTGGAAATTATTTATTTTAGGTGTTTCTTTATCTGCTCAATCATTCTTTCGAGCGGTACGTTTTCCTGGAGGCTGTTTTTGAGATCGCGGATTATGATGCTGCCCTCAAAAATT
>JAVHQZ010000126.1:0-1423 GCA_036171415.1 Minisyncoccota bacterium
TCTTTCTTGCGATCACAAATTTACTTTTCATGCATGATAAAAATTCCCGTTTTTCAATATCCTCCCCCTCCTTTAAGAGATACTTAGCATAGCCTCGAAGATCTATATCCTTAACTTTTGCTTTTATGCCCTGCACGCCAAGGATATTCTTTTGGAATTTATTGAGCCGCGCCACTTCCTCTTCAAATTTTTGCTTCATATGGATTTCGTTTAAGTCAATATGGTCCAGAAGTTTCACAAGCTGGTCTATAAGCTCCTCCTCCCGCAAGTATCCGCTTTGGCAATGGATATCTTTGGCTCTTGAGCAGCCGTAGTAAACATACCGAGCAATGGTGCCATCCTTGTGCTTCTTGAATTTCTCCGAGGCGCTTATACCCGACCCGCACAATCCGCAATGCATTAATTTTGTGAATGCGAATTCCTTAATTTCCGATCTTACTATCTGATCGCGATTCAACTGCTCCTGTACTTTATCAAATAATTCTTTTGTAATTATTGGTTCATGCTTTCCGGTATACCAGTTGCCGCTCTTTTCCGGATATTCAAATACGCCGTAATAAAACGGATTTTGTATAGTCAAGAAGATACTACTCAGGGAAACATGATGATTGCTTTTCGTTCTGAAATTAAGTTCGAATTTAAGCCAGTGGTATACCTTTCTACCTGACCAATGGTCATTGGCCACTTTCTCAAATATCTGCCTTACAATCAGCGCTCGCTCGGGATCAGTAATCACCTGGCATTTTTTATCTATAAGTTTCTGATTTAAATATCCGAGCGGCGCCGCGTTGGGCCACAACCCCATTTCACATCTCATTCGCAATCCTCGCTTCACGTTCACACCTCGGTTGTCGTTTTCGAGCTTTGCCTGAGAGCCTAAGATCATAAGAAGGAACTTTTCATTTGGAGAATCGGTGAACCGCTGTCCATAGGTTCGTATTTCAATAAGAACCTTCTGATCCATTAAATCAACCAACGCTCCGAGATCGCCGGCGTTTCTTGCTAGTCTGTCCGGCGCCCAGGTAAGGATGCCGTTGAATTTTCCTAATTTGATATCGCTTATAATTTCATTGAATACCTGCCGCTGTCCGGTTGCTTTAGCCGAGTGGCTTTCCCTGCGGATCTCCATAATCTCAAGTCCCTCGCGCTCGGCAAGCTGGAGCATCTCTTTTACCTGCGAATCTATGGAAAGAATCTGCCGTTCTTCAGACTCGGTGCTCTTTCTCGCGTAAAGGCAGTATTTTACCTTTATCGGCGGCTTATTGTTCGTTTGGGTTGCAGCCCCAACTACCCCTTGTGTTTGTGTATTCATACAAGGACAAGGATGCCGCAACGGTCAAGATAGTCCAGACACCCATAGTTGACAAGCTGTAGACAACTAAAGCTTCGCAAGGTCCCTGATTTAAGCTAAGAATGGACGCAA
>JAVHQZ010000127.1:0-2423 GCA_036171415.1 Minisyncoccota bacterium
CCCCAATTCCTTTATTTTCATTTCCAAATTCTTTTCAATTTCACTATTGGCGTTGTCCACCGCTTTCTGCGCCTTTTCTTTCGCCTTGAAGACCATGTCCTCGTTCAAAATCCCCTGCTCTTCGGCGGACTTCAATGCCTTCATCGTATCATCGCGCTTGGAACGGACCTGAATCCGGGAATCTTCGGAAATCCGTTTGGCGAGCTTCACAAACTCCGCCCGGCGTTCTTCGGAAAGCGCGGGCAGGAAACAGCGGATAGTTAACCCGTCGCCCTGAACCGTGAGCCCGATTTTCGCCTCTTCTATCGCCTTCGTAACCGCGGCAATTACATCCTTATCCCAAAGGTTAATAATAATTTCCCGTTGCGAGCCGACAGTGATACTCCCCAGCTGTTTTATAGGCATAAAAGAGTCGTAGGCCGGGACGCTTATGTTTTCCACTATTTCCGCCGACGGCCGGTTGGAGCGGACGCCCCGAATATCTTCCAAAAACTTGGCAATGACGGCTCTTAAATTGCTTTCCAGTTCTTTAATGTAAGTCTCCATTGTTTTTCTTTAACTTCTTAACTTTCCCACCCCCTTCTTCCTCCTCACATCCCCGCCCTATTAGTTTGGTATCTTCTAAGATACCGAACCCATTCCCCTTTCCTAGTTCCGGCTTTCTAGCGCCTGGGAAAATGCCTCCAGTTGGATGCGGGGGTTCAGATTATAATATTCCATATTTTGCCTTAGTTCCATAAGGGCGTGGAAGGCATCGGCATACTTTTTACTCTCCACCGCCTTTTCCGAAATACATACCGCGAGCGCGTCTAAAAACTGCAAAGAATCCCAATTTTCGTCCTCTTGAAACCCTTTGACCATCGCGGTCCTGTCTGCCGGGGAAGATTTCAGATATTTCACGGCCTCTGCCTCCTGCGGAACTTTTGCCCGCTCGCCCTTAGTTAAAATCTCGGGGAAATATATTTTCTGGAAGCGGGAGTTCAGAGTGGGCCAAAGCATTTCCGGATCGTGGAGGCAAAGAATGAGCAAACTTGATTCGGGTGGTTCTTCGGCAATTTTAAGAAGCGCGTTCTGCGCCGCTTCGGGCATCTTCTCCGCTCTATCTATTATTACCGTGCGCTTCAAGCTAATATTCGGCTTCTGGTAAACGAAATTACGGATTTTCCGAATCTCATCAATGCTTATCGTTCCTTTTTCATCGGGAGAAATTATTTTCGCGTCCTGAAGGAGGGCGTCGCTAGAATCCCAATCCCCTTTTTCCAAAAATCCGGCGAGGACTCGCGCGGACTCAAACTTCCCGGCCCCATTAGAACCGAAAAATATATAGCCGTGGTTAAGCTCGCCCTTTTTGGCGAGCGCTCCCAAAACCTCCAAAATCTTTTTCTGCTTCAATTCCATTTTCCAATTATATACGAAAAACCGTCCCCTAGCGCTGGTATCATCTAAGATACCAACAAAAGGGGCGTACGGGCGCTGAAAACACTAACTAAAAATGGAAGGGTATCACGCCCTTATACTTCAGAGGATATTTCTTTTTCTTCTTAGGCGCAGAGAGGAAAACGCTTTGGGTCTTTTTCTTTTTCGGAGCAGTCCAATACTCTCTCCCGGCTGAAGAATTTTGAATTTTGCTGATAGTGTTTTTTGAAACTTCCAGCGTTTCACAGATATCGCGATATTTGACGTTCCTAGACAACAAAATCATTACCGCTGCTTTTTTTAGAATCAGATCTATTTCCGCTTTTGCGAAAAAAGAATTAAGAAATTTTTCCACGTCTGTCGGCAAAGAAATTTTCTCCGCCCTTAACGCGATTAATTTTATCGCCCCCTCCCTTAAGGCAGAATCCATTTTTTTCTTTGGAACCCTCATGTAAAAATACTACCATATGTTGGTATCTTCTAAGATACCAACAATAAAGAGATGGTTGCAGCCGGCTTCTTAAATGTATCTCTTGTCCGATCTATCTTTTATTCAAAAGGGTGCGCTTATACGAATCCAAGTGGCTCAAAATCAAACCCGTGCCTTTAGCCACGCAGAAAAGCGGGTCTTCGGCGACATAGGTCGGGACGCCCAGGAATCTCTCAAAAAACTCGGTCAGGTTGTGAAGCTGGGCGGAACCGCCGGAAAGGATAATCCCCTTTTCCATAATGTCCGCGACGAGCTCCGGAGGCGTTTCGTTGAAAACGCTTTGCACGGACTCGGCTATGTCGATAAGAAGCGGTTGAAGCGCCTCGGCGATTTCATTGGAATTCAAAATAATGTCTTTCGGGAGTCCTGTCGCCAAATCCCGCCCCCGCAAGCGGTATTCCATTTTAGCCTTGGTGACGAGCGCGGAACCGATATCAATCTTTACGTTTTCCGCGGTCTGCTCGCCGATAGCCAGGCCGTATTTCTTTTTTACGTAATCGCTCACCGCCGCGTCGAA
>JAVHQZ010000127.1:2523-6198 GCA_036171415.1 Minisyncoccota bacterium
TAAGCGATAATTTCTTCGGGGGTTCTGCCGATCATCTCCTTGGCTTCAATGCCCACCGCCAAGACGGAATTGTCGGGTTGAGAAAGCGCCACAATAGTCGGTTCGTTGATAATAAAACCCTTGCCCGGCACGAAAACAACCGTGTTCGCGGTGCCCAAATCTATGCCGATTTTTCTCGTAAACATCAAGGTAATTTAATGCTAAACGGGGTCCAAAGTCAAAGAAAAATTTAGTTTGACCCAAAAATTAAAAAGGGTTATATTGCGGCCAGTAACATCCCCAAAAAAAAGGAGGCTGAAATGCCGGAAACGACTCAGAACGAAGGATGGTCCGGAGGATTCATTCGTCGCATCCCGATGGTCCCGAACTGGGTAACAGTCCTCTTCCTCGGTGCCATGATCCTGGTCTTGGCGAATAGTTAAGGTAGTTTTCTCTCCGAGCCGCGCTGCCCAGCGCGGCTTTTTCATACCTCTCTCACTATATCCGCTCCCAAATTCTTCAAACGTTCATCGATTTTTTCATAACCCCTATCCAGTTCTTCCACGCCGTCAATTTCCGAAACGCCATCGGCCGTTAAGGCGGCGATAACGTGGGCGATGCCCGCGCGGATATCCCGGACTTTTATTTTTGCCGCGCTAAGCGGGGTCGGGCCTTCAATCGTCGCCCGGTGATTAAAATTCGCCCCAGCGAAACGGCAGGGCGAGGATTGCCCGCAATCTATAAACGAATTTATTTTCGCGCCCATGTTATTTAAATCTTTGGTGTAACCGAAACGGTCCTCATAAATTGTTTCGTGGATATTGGAAATTCCGTTCGCCTGGGTTAAGACAACCGAAAGAGGCTGTTGCCAATCGGTCATGAAGCCGGGATGCGCGTCGGTTTCTTCCGCAAGCGGTTTCAGTTCCCCCGCCCGCCAAAAGGTTATTCCCTCCGGAGTAACTTCATATTCTCCGCCCAACCGGCGGACAACATTCAAAAAAGTTATGAGATGCCCTTGGCGCGCGCCACGAACTAAAACTTTTCCGTTTGTGCCGAGAGCCAGACAGGCGAAAGACACCGCTTCATTTCTGTCGGGCAGAACTTTGTGCGTCGCGCCGTGAAGTTTTAAAACACCTTCGATAAAAATAGTCCGGTTACTTGAGAGCTCAATAATCGCGCCCATCTTTTGTAAAAGTTTAATAATGTCCACAATTTCCGGCTCCAAAGCGGCATTAGAAATAGTCGTTTTGCCCTTCGCCAAGACCGCCGCCAAGATGGCGTTTTCGGTAGCTCCGACGCTGATAAACGGGAATTTTATAGGCGCCCCTATTAGCCCGTTTTTGGCCCAACCCCTGTAACTTGTCGGGGTAGCCTCAATCTCGGCTCCCAGAGCCTTTAAGGCGTAAACATGGAGGTCTACGGGCCTCGGCCCGATCTTATCGCCCCCCAAAATAGGCACTTCCGCCTCCCCCGCCCGCGCCAAAAGCGGACCCAAAGCCAGGATGGGCAAGCGGTTTTTACGGGAGAGTTCCGTCACCTTATTTTGCTTAATAACCGGCGTGCGGAGCTCCACTCTCCCCTGCCCCCACATTATTTCCGTGCCCACCTTGCCGCAGAGCTCCGCGGTGATTTCCGTGTCCCCTATCTTTGGGAAATTTTCCAAAATCAAAGGCTCCTCGGTCAAAAGCGAGGCTATCATCATCTTGGTCGCGGCGTTCTTCGCGCCAGCTAAAGTTATCTCTCCAACGAGAGGTTTGCCACCTTTAATTTTAAATCGCATGGGAATTAGGCGAATTCTTTCGCCAAAAATGCCGGTAAATCTTTTATCGCGATTCTCTCCTGCTTCATTGTGTCCCGGTCGCGGACGGTTACATCCCCTTTCTCCAAACTATCAAAATCCACGGTCAGGCAGAAAGGCGTGCCGATTTCATCCTGCCGGCGATAGCGTTTGCCGATATTTCCGTTGTCATCAAACTCACACATGTAGGTCTGCTTCAGCTCGTCGTAAATTTCCTTGGCTTTTTTAACCAAGTCCGGCTTGTTTTTGAGGAGCGGGAAAACAGCAATCTTAACCGGAGCCAGATTCTTTTTAAACTTCATGACAATCCTCTTTTCGTCTTCGCCCTCCATAGCCTCTTCGGTGTAGGCCTCGGAAAGAACCGCGAGCAGGGTTCTCGTAAGCCCGAAAGACGGCTCAATGACGTGCGGAACATATTTCTTCCCCTCTTCGTCCATATAGGTCAGATCCGCGCCGGAATGTTTGATGTGCTGTTGGAGGTCGTAATCGGTGCGGTAAGCGAAGCCGTGCAGTTCGCCCCAGCCGATAGACGGAAAATTGTATTCCACGTCGTAGGTTTCTTTGGAATAAAAGGCCCGTTCGTTTTCGTCGTGCTTGCGCCACTTCATGTTCTCGTCGCTAAGCCCCAAGTCTTCCTTAAAGAAGCGCTTAATCTCTTTTTGCCATTCCTCGAACAAATCTTTCCAGTCGCTTTCCTTTTCCGGAGGCTTAATGAAATATTCTATTTCCATTTGCTCAAATTCACGGGTGCGGAAAATAAAGTTGCCCGGGGTTATCTCGTTTCTGAAGGCTTTTCCGACCTGCGCCACCCCGAACGGCAGCTTCTTACGTGAAGTATTCAGGATATTTTTGAAATTAATAAAGATGCCCTGGGCGGTTTCTCCGCGCAAGTAGGCTTTATTTTTGTCTTCCGCCACCGGCCCGATATAGGTTTCGAAAAGCAAATTAAATTTTTTGGCGTCGGTCCAATCCGTTTTGCCGCAATTCGGACAGGCAATCTTTAGCTCATTGAGTTTCGCTCCGACCTCTTCAAATTTAATTTTGACGGTTTCCTCCACGCCTATCTTCTCTTCCAATAATTTGTCGCCGCGGTGCCGGGTCTTGCAGTTTTTACAATCCACGAGCGGGTCGCTGAAATTCGCCACGTGGCCGGAGGCTACCCACACTTTAGGGTTGGTTATAATCGCCGAATCCAAACCCACCATATCATCCCGTTTTTGAACAAAAGTCTTCCACCAGGTTTGAGCGATGTTATTTTTTAGCTCTGTGCCGTAGGGACCGTAATCCCAGGAATTCGCCATACCGCCATAAATTTCCGAATCGGGGAAAACAAAACCACGCCGTTTGGCGAGGCTCACGATTTTTTCCATTCCGTCAGATGTATTTTTTTTGTCCGCCATTGTTTTAAGGTTTAACCCGCCTGTCTTGCGTGTTTATTTTCATGTCGTCCGGCAAATTGGTAGTAATTTCTGCGTCACCCGCGGTAAGCTGGGTGTTAGTGAAAGTGTCCAGCGCCGAAAGGGACGAGGCACCCATGAGCTGGATTTCTTCGCCAGCCTGAACGGAGGAAGGCGTGTATTCTATCTGGAAGATACTTTCGTACGGAGGAGAAATGACTCCTTTGGTCGCCGGGATATTCCCGAGATTCCAAGTAACTACGCCTGTAGTCGAATCGTAAGAGGGCGAGTTTGTGGCATTGCTCTTAACCTGGCCGGTAAAGTTGCCGCCGGGAGCGAGATTCGCAGTCACCACGACACCCGAAACATCCGTGGAATAATTGGTAACGGCCCAGTGAACAGTATATTGAGTTTTTTGATTCACGCGAGGAGGGTACGGCCCCTTGTTCAAAATCCCGGAAGCCGCGTCATAAAAATACGAGCTGGCTTTTAGAGCTACTT
>JAVHQZ010000128.1:0-6185 GCA_036171415.1 Minisyncoccota bacterium
TCCCTCCCAACCAATAAGCGCCATACGCGACACCCGCAACTATCACTATGCCAATCACGATCCAAATCCAATTTTTAGTCATTATAATAAGTAAAAATGTTACGACCTTTTGATAATTTAATTATATCAATTTTAACGGGCAGTGAAACTCACACCGCTCACCGCATCCAAAATTTCCGTCCCCCCCGCTTCTTCGGCGAAAGAATTGTCGGTTGTTCTCGGTCTGGAGAATGTCGGAGCTATATCCACCTGAACTGGTTTTATCGCTTTGAAAATTGCCGTTCCCAGATAGAAAGTTTCGCCTGGACTAGTTTTATAATCAGAGGATGAAGCGCTGAATACAAATAAAAGATAGTTGTTTTTTATGTCAAAAATTTCTATCTGCGGAAAAAAATTTGAAGATCCAGCTCCCTGGGTAAAATTAGCGAATAAAAGCTCCGGATTCAGGGAGAAATTTATGCCGGCCTTAGACACAGCAATGCCGCCGGATTTGACGCCAAGATACATATCCACCGGTATATCCTCGCCAACTTTGTAGGTCGTTTTCGCGGTTTTAAGCGAGAGCGTTGCCCCCTCTCCCAACGGAACAGTTATTGTTCCTGGCTGCGCGGTTTTTTGCCCGGTCTCCGGAGCTTTTACTATAAGAAGAAAGGACGCCAAAAGACCAATGACAAATATCGCTATTCCCAAAAATATCCACTTCTTCGCTCCATACTTCGGCATAAAAAGAAATTCTTTTTTAATCCCCCTCATCGTTCCCGCGACGGCGCCCTCCGCGCCCTTTGCGGAATTTCCCCGTTCGGCGGCGGAATTCACGGCGCGACCGAGCTCCTTCATCGCCAATATTTTTATCAAATCATGCCGGCTTAAGACTCCGATTACTTTTTTTGCCTCATCCACGACGATAATCGGGTTTACTTTGTGGTGCTCGGCAAAATTTAAAACCGCGTCTTCAATCGGAGCGAAGCCCCGGATATAGAGCGGGTCGGTGTTCATAATGTCCCTGACCGAAAGCTTTTTAATCGGCGCCAGGGTTTCTTCAAGAACCATCTTTTCCGGTTGCATCATATTTACGTCCTCAAGAGTCTTAACCAGGGTGGGAATGTGAATGCCGCTCCCCTTGGTAACCAAATCGTACTGGGTAATGATGCCCAGGAGCGTGCCTGTCTTATCGGTAACCGGAATACCGGCAAAGTTTTTGTCGGTAAAAATCTGGATTATTCTCTCAATGGACGTTTCCGGCTGAACGGTAAAAACCTCGCGGGTCATTACATCCGCGATGGTTATGGTTAAAGATTTTCCCGGCTGGTTCAACATTTGTCTCAGCGAAGCTCTATATCAAACTTCTTCCTGATTAAACCTATTATTTTTTCCGTTTCGGAATTAACCTCTTCGTCGTTCAATGTCCTGTCCTTCGCCTGGAAAACTATCCGGAAAGTCAGGCTTTGCCGGTCGCCCAGACCTTCATCCGTATATTCATCCGCCAAATCCACATCCTCAATAATTTCCGGGTTCGCGAGCGAAATATCCTCCGCGATATCCCCTATCCGTACGTCTTTTTTCACAACCAAGGATATGTCCCTGATTATCTCCGGGAATTTGGGCAGGGGCTTGAAGGCTCTTTCTTCGGACACGGATTCAAAAACCACTCCGGCATCCAGCTCTCCGACCGCGGCAAAATACCCCTTCGTGCCGGGAAGACGCATGGTCCTGATATATCCGAGCTCCACCCCGCTCAAAATAATTCTTACGCTCCCGGCCTTCGGCGCGAAAACTACATCGGTCATCCCGAACTCCTTTAAGAGCTCGTCCATAGCTCCCTTAAGCTCCAGAAGCGCTTTGGAATTACCTTTCCCGGCTATGCAAAATCCGATGGAAAGTTTTTCCTGTGTGGGCCGGCCGTAAGCGAATATTTTCCCGAGCTCAAATATGCGCATGTTTTCCAGAAACCGCGCGTTGTCTTCGGCATTTTTAAGCAATAACTCCACGAGGCTCATCCTCAAAATCTTTTTATCCTCGGAAATAGGGTTCTCTATCTCCAGCGGCTTATGCATCCCAAAAAGCGTTTCTTTGGCCGAGGAGAGTTCCCGCTCGCCCCAGAAAGAGGAATTGTAGACCTCATCGAAGCCCATGTGCGGCATAATTCTACGTATCTTTTCACCGAAAGAATATTCTTGCGCTTCCTCAATCGGACGGACGGCGATAAGCGGAGGCCGGCTCTGTAATTTGCCGTAACCGACGAATCGCGCAAGCTCCTCGGAAAGGTCTTCCGGAGATTCTATATCGTTTCGCCAAGCCGGGACGCGGACTTTTTTCCCGTCCAACTCGAAACCCAGTCCGGAAAATATTTTTTTGACTATTTCCGGCGCGATTTTCGCCCCGATTAATTTTTCGTAATTACCTATGTCATAAGAGATAACTTCCTCTCCTTGTTTCTTCGGATAAACCTCCGCGGTATCCAATAGTTTCGCGCCGGCAGCTTTGAGTTCCGCGGTTATTAAATCCAACCCTAAATCCACGAGTGCCGGGCTTAAATTATGGGAAAATCTTAAACTGGCATCGGTATGCAATTTTAATTCCCGGGAAGACCTCATAATATTTGCCATCTCAAAATTCGCGCCCTCTACTACTATTCTCCTGGTTTTACCGGTGACTCCCGCATCTTTACCTCCTTTTATGCCCGCGATGGCCAAGGGCTTCTTCTCGTCGGCGATTAAAAGCACGTCGTCGGTGAGTTCCAGATGCCTATCGTCCAGGGTGGTAATCCTCTCTTTACGTTTCGCGAGCCTCACCACTATCGCGCCTTCAATGTCCTCGGCGTCAAACGCGTGCAAGGGTTGTCCCGTTACAAGCATCGCGTAGTTCATCAGGTCCACCACGAAACTTATGGATTGAACTCCGCAGGACTTGAGAGACGCCTTAAGCCAGGCGGGAGACGCCATATATTTTTTGGGTAATTCAAAAACCCGGGCAGAATATCGCAGACAAAGTTTTGACGCCTGTATTTTTACTTTTATAAGCCCCCTTCCTGCGGGAAGATTTACGAGAGTCTTAATCGGATTTTTTAAGGGCGTACCGAAAATAACTCCGACTTCGCGGGCAATCCCGAGATGAGACGACGCGTCGGAATAGCGGTTCGCCGGGAGTTTTATCTCTATAATATCCCCGGACACGCCCTCAACCTCAAAAGAGTGCATGTTGAGCCCCTCAACCAGCTTCCCGGCCGGCGGAACTTTCGGCAAAAACCGTTTAATCAGTTGATAAGAAAATTTCATCCCGTTAGAGATTTTAACCGACGACTATTTTTATATCTTTTATCCAATTGAGAAATCATCATTTTATATATAAGATTGGTTCTTTAAATCTCTAACGGGATTCATGAGTTTTTCTTAAAATGTTCCAGTAAAATAATTTCCTGAACCATGTTGGCAATAAAGGCTTGGAATAACATCCTGGAATCGGTTTTTTGAGGGTCGCTTTTTAGTTTGCTGAAATATGCGTTATATGCCTCTTCATCGAGAGTCCCATTCTTATATTTTTCCCAAATCTTCTCGTCGTCCTCGGTCAATTCCGCGGGGTTAAAAATAATCCCGCTTTCCGGAAGAAAATGTCCGGTGGTAGGTTTTTTTTCGTCTTTTGCTTTCTGCTCCGCTTTTTGTCTCGCGGCGAATTCCGCCCGGAAGGCGTTTAAATCTTCGGATTTATTTATATTTTCCATTTTAAAATTGGCGGATGAATCTTAAATCGCCCGAATAAAACAACCGGATGTCCGGAATTCCGTATTTAATCATCGCCAAGCGGTCTAGCCCTACGCCGAACGCAAAACCCTGCCAATCCTTCGGGTTATAGTGGGCGTATTCAAATACCCGCGGATGAACCATCCCGGCGCCCATCACCTCAAGCCACCTCCCTCCTATCTTTATATCCACCTCCACTCCCGGCTCCACAAACGGAAAATAACTCGGGCGGAAGCGGAAATCTATTTTCTTTCCGAAAAACTTTTTGAAAAACTCTTCGATGACGAATTTAAAGTTGGAAAGGCTGACATCTTTGCCGACCATGAGCCCCTCGAGCTGATAAAAATTTATTTCGTGGCTCTGGTCTATAGCTTCATAGCGGAAAACCCGGCCCGGCACGACAAACTGAAACGGCGGCTGATGCTCTTCCATGTAGCGGGTCTGGACGGGGCTCGTATGAGTCCTTAAGAGCATTTTTTCTTTCGCTTCTTTTTTGCTCTTCAGCCAGAAAGTGTCCCACATCTCCCTTGCCGGATGATTCTCGGGAATATTAAGCGCGTCAAAATTGTAATATTCGCTTTCGATTTCCGGGCCCAAAACTACGGAAAAATTCAAACTCTCGAAAATTTTAACCGCTTCCGCCTGAACTTGGCTCAAGGGATGCGCGTGGCCCCTGACCGCCTTCTTCCCCGGCGCGCTCATATCCACTATGCGCTCTTCGGCCGAGCCGAATTTCGCCGCTTTTTCCGCGAACATATTTTCGAGAGTCATCCGGAGGGCGTTGGCCTTGGGCCCCAGGCTCTTTTTCTCTTCAAGCGACAGGTCTTTAAGGGAACGCAAGATGTTTGTAAGCTCCCCTTTTCTCCCCAGGTAGTGAATCCTTATTTCCTCAAGAGATTCGGCTATCGGCGCGTTTTTAATGGCTTCCGTGGCTGATTTTTCGAGCTCATCTAGGGTCATTAAGGTTCATTCTATCAGAAGCCCGAGATTAGCGAAATGGCAGCTGGGCCGACCTGCCTGCCGTCAGGCAAGGAATCGGACTCACGACTAGACGCTTATTTGCCCGTCAATCTTTTATGGTGCCGATGGCAGGAATCGGACCTGCGACCCGACGCTTATGAAACGTCTGCTCTACCACTGAGCTACATCGGCAATATATTAATTCTAATTAAAAGATGGGCGGGTGAAAAACGCCGCTCCCTGCCTGCCGGCAGGCAGGTACCACTGAGCTACCCAGCCAGTCCCGACACCGGGCGGACCGAACTTTATCAATATTTAACATTAATTTTCTATTTTGACAATCCATTTTTTTTGTCCGATAATAACGGGGCTTAGTATATTTTTAACCGCGGGGGGTCAGGGACTGGTGTTCCGGGAAGCCCCATAAGCTTCTGAAGCAGGTTCGATTCCTGCCTCCGCAACATTTTTAGAAAAGCCGCTCGTTTGAGCGGTTTTTCTATTGCAATACAAGACGCTATGCGTTTTAATTCCCGTAGAACATTGAAGAAAGGAATAGAAGTGCAGAAGCTGAATCCTCAAAAAATTGTCGCCCACTCCCTCTCCGCGGAAGTTGGCGGCTCTCGGATTCCCATATCTGTTTTTGCGAACCAACCCTACGCGCAAACTATGAACACGCCGCTCGTGCTGATTATCTACGGCGGGGCGGAACAATTCACTCAGGATGAATTGGACCTCATGAAAACGGCGTTTGTCGACCGAGGAATGTTTGCGGCGGGCTTTAACTTCCGCGGGCATATCACGGGAGATAGCCGGACCTTTTCTGAAACCGGACTCCATACCCGCATTGAAGACGCGCGGGCCGTACTCGACCTGCTCACCCGGGCATATCCCTTGGCGCCCATATCGGTCTTGGCGGTCAGCATGGGAAGCTACGTCGCGACGTTTCTCGACACAGACAAGATTAAAAATCTTATCTTGGTCGGCCCGGCAGCGTACCACCCCGACGCGGTCGCGGGAAAGGTAAATTTCGGTCCGGATTTCACATCAATCATTACCAAGGAAAACAGCTGGGCGGATTCGGACGGATTCAAAAATATCGGGACATTCACAAAGTCCTCGCTACTCGTCATGAGATTCGAGTACGATGAGAAAATCCCTCCGAAAATTCCGGAATTGTACTTCGCAAACCACCCCGGCAATCCGGCCAAACAGCTCATCAATATGACTTTCCCGCACGACGGGAATTTCATAGAACCACGGAAGGTCAGAGCTCTTGTTTCCACCGCATCCCACTGGATTGAAACGCATCCGTAAACCAAAGCCCCACAAGGGGCTTTTTTACCCCCACACCATAACAAAGAATTTTTTACGTAATTCAGAGACTCCACCCGGAGTCTTTTTTCTTTGTTTGGTGTGGGTGTTTATTTGGAAAAACTGCTTGCCGGGTTTAAAATATTCATACTTGGATATGAAAAAACCTATAGCAAT
>JAVHQZ010000129.1:0-1385 GCA_036171415.1 Minisyncoccota bacterium
TGGCGTGCCGGGGGAGTTGCTTTGGCAGGGTGATTCCTCATAATGTGGCTGGTCTGCCGAAGCGGAGCTGAGTTATGGTCATTCTCCGGTTTCCGCAAGAGACGGACGGGCGCTCAAATGAGAAAGTAAGCAGATAATACGGCACTTTTTCCACGACCTAAGGAAGGTGCGGAATAACGTCCATCTCCGGGCCGCGGACTTTAAGGAGCATTCTGCCTATACAATTGAACAGGCCAACCAGTGCATAGAGAAACTTGAAGAATTCAGGAAAGGATTGAGTATATAGCGTAGAAAAATTGCCTGCCCTCCGACTTGTCCGCCAAAGTTTTAACGGCGGCGGGAACCTTTGGTGAAGGATGGGGAGGAGTTTAGGAATTCTTTAGCCCCAAAATAATCTTTGTATCAATCTTTTGATAATGTTAAAATAACAAGAATTAATTGCTAATGCTATTTTTATATGATTAGGAAAGAAAACAATCATGCTTTTATCGATAGTCAAAACCTGAATTTGAGCATTAGGGATCTCGGTTGGGTTCTGGATTTTCGGCGGTTTCGCAAATACCTTTCGGATAAATACGGAGTAGCGAAAGCATTTCTTTTTATTGGTTTTGTAGAGGGCAACAACGATCTTTATAAGTCACTTCAAGACGCAGGATACATTTGTATTTTCAAGCCAACGCTCAAATACAAAGATGGAACAACAAAAGGAAACTGTGACGCGGAACTAGTTTTGCAGGCAATGATTGAGTTTAAAAATTACGATAAGGCGGTTGTTGTTACGGGTGATGGAGATTTTTATTGTCTTGCAAAATATCTTATTGAACAGAGCAAGGTTGGGGTCATTTTAATACCAAACAAGAAAAAATTTTCGGCGCTGTTAAATTTCAAAATTTGCCGGCCATATCTACGATTCATGAATGATTTAAAAGATAAGTTGGAGTATAAAAAAGAAAAGACCCCGTAAGGACGGAACCTTATGGGGTGATCTTTTCCGTTGGTGATGCTTATAATATAGCATTTTGCTAGAAAGGTGTCAAAAGATATCCACAAGGGCTAATTCCGGCGCCAAAACACATAAATAGGGGGCATTTGAGTTTTGGCGTGCCGGGGGAGTTGCTTTGGCAGGGTGATTCCTCATAATGTGGCTGGTCTACCGGAGAAAATTCACCCCCGCGGGGAACGGATTTTTTCTTTTGTTTGCCCCGTGGAGCAAACTAATTGCACGAGGGATTATGGAGGCCTGCCAAGATTGGCTCCGCCGAGAGGCGGATTGGCGGGCCGTAATATAGGCGAGTAAATCGCAGGAATTTGGTCGCCGTCCCTTGGCAATTAGATTGCGGAACCCTTTTGTATAGGTCTTTTGATGGTGGTAGGATTAAATAATA
>JAVHQZ010000130.1:0-1375 GCA_036171415.1 Minisyncoccota bacterium
AAACAGCTGGTTCAATTTACCGATTTGACAACGTTCTCTGACGGAGGCGGCGGAAAACGTCCGCGGCGGAGGGACTATTTCAGAGATACTTGACAGATACAAAGAGTTTCCCCCTCTTTTCACCTCAATGCTATCAATCGGGGAAAAAACCGGCCGGACCGACTTTATGCTGGAAAATATCTTTAGGTTTTATAAAACGGAGTCCGAAAATGACGTCCAGAACCTTTCCCAGCTGATAGAGCCAGTGCTGATACTGGTTTTGGGCGTGGGCGTAGCCGGCCTGGTTTCGGCGGTTTTGTTGCCGATATACAGCTTGGTGGGGGCAGGATAGCTGTTTATAACCCATTTGCCCCCGAATTTTAGCCGATATATAATAAAACAAGATTTAACTGCGTATAGCGCTTGGTGCGAGTGTTTAACGTCCTAGCTAAACATTTTCCCGCGCTAAATGCTAAAAAAGTGATTAGTAAAATAAGAAGTTCCCGCGGCTTCACGCTCGTAGAATTACTGGTCGTCATAGCCATAATCTCAATTTTGGCAACTTTGCTGTTGTTGCAGTTGGGCGTTGCCAGAGCGAAGGCAAGAGATGCCAAGCGCATCGCTGATGTTAACCAGGTTCGTTCGGCTTTAGAGCTGTATTTTGATGATAACGGTTCATACCTGGCCACCAATGTAATGACTACTCTAAAGCCCACCTACTTGGTTAATATTCCTCACGATCCGATAGCCGCTGGTTGCACCGATACTTATGCCGGTACAGTTTCGTCTATTTTTAATTGCTATGGTTACGCTTGGAATCCGGCTACTACCCCTAGAAGTATGCAGGTTTGGGCACAATTGGAACAGAAAAACACCAACGCTCTTAATAATGATACCGATATTACCTCAACGGGTTGGTCTGGTGCTGCGATAATCGGCGCTACCGAGACATGTACTAACACTGCGGCCAGTGATTGCATCTATGACTCTGGCCAGCCATAATCTTTAGTTTAAAGAACTCTTTCCCTTTAGCTTGTTTTATATTTTTGCATTTATAATAGGCCTTGTCGTAGGCAGTTTTATCGGTGTAATTATCCATCGCCTGCCGAAAGGGGAGCAGTTCGTCAGCGGACGCTCCCGATGCCCTGATTGCGGGCACGCTCTTCAATGGCATGACTTGGTGCCGGTTTTGAGCTTCTTGGTTCTTTTGGGCCGGTGCCGCTACTGCCGGAATAAAATCTCTTGGAGCTACCCTGCGATTGAGATATGTTCCGGGATAATTGTCGCGGCTTCTTTTTTATTTTTGTCGCCGTTCGGTTTGGCTTACTGGCTCTTCTGGGTCTTTATTCTGGAACTACTCCTGATACTTGCTTTTATTGACCTTAGGCATTTCATT
>JAVHQZ010000131.1:0-6066 GCA_036171415.1 Minisyncoccota bacterium
CGCCCCGGATGAAGATCCAAGCCTTTCCGGCCCATATAACCATGAAACCGAAAATCTGGATTAGAACATCTTTAAACCAAGAGGGACTCAAGCCTCCGATGAAAGACAATATCTCTTTTTGAAATATAAAGACCAAAATCCAAAAAATTACTACCGCGGTGATAAACTTATTTATGCTTCTTTCCATGCGTAATCATATTATCACTTTCCAAGATCAGAGGTATCCCAGCGGGTTCAAATCACCGCCGATTGGCAAAGGGCCGCAACTCTTGGACCAGGTTATTCCTTCCGCCGTTTTGCCGCCGGTTGCCGGAGGTATGGTTGCTGTCGCAAAAACAGTGAAGTGCAAATGCGCGCCGGTCGCGTAGCCCGTCTTACCGGAATAACCTATCACCTGTCCCCTCTTAACCGCCTGACCGGCCGAAACTATATATTTGGATAAATGGCCGTAGAGCGTGGTCAGGCCGTTGTTGTGCTTTATTTCCACGAACTTTCCGTAGGCGCCTCTCGGGCAATACGCGTCTTCGTTGGCGGAATAAAGAACTGTTCCGTCCTCCGCGGCAAATACCGGCGTACCAATCGGTATTCCGAAATCTATTCCGTTGTGCCATTTCCCGCGATAGCCATATTTCGCGAATGTCGTCGCGCCATACCCCTGAGTACAATTCTGCAGATTACATCCTTTTGTCTGTGACGGCATGGTTCCTTGAATAGGCAGGCCCAAAACTCCGGAAGACGTCGAAGGCAAAAACTTCGGATCCACCTTACTTCTTAAGACCGCGTCCAGGGCTTCAATTTGGTTTGCGATATCCTCCTGTTGTTTCTGAAGGTCGCTTATCTGTTTTTGATAAACACTTTCTTTGTCTTTTGTTTGAGCCAAGAGAGTTGCCCGTTCTTGCTTCGTGTCTTGGACGATTTGTTTGCGGTTCGCCAGATTTTGTTGGTCGCTCAACAATTCATCTTTTTTACCGCTAAGGTCGCCGAGCTTGCCCTGGTATTCCTGTTGTAAATCTTTCAAAGATTGGATGTCGGCTGAAAGCTGGGAACGGACATCTTCCAAGCCTTGCGTCGCGGCGATACCCTCCGCCAAAGTTTTATTTTCCAGAAACAACTGCAAAGTACTTTTGTCTTGGCTGCGCTGAAGCTCGCGGAAAAGGTCGGATATAGAGACGACTTTGTCGCCAACGGCTTTGCGGATAGTTCCCAGGTCTATATTTATAGAGTCTATCTCATAACTTACTTTTTTCGCCGAAATGGCGTCCGATTGGATATTCAAATTCAACTGATTTATGGAAACATCCAGGGTTTTAACCTGTTGTTGAAGAGTATTTTTTTGCTGCTGAACCTCGGTTAAATTACCCTGAGTCTCTTTTATGGCTTGATTTAAAACCTCCAGCTGCTTCGCCTGGTCCTGAATCTGCTTCTGTATGTTCGATTGAACGACCGGATCGGCAATGGCACTCACGGCGTAAGCGGAATTTGGCCCGATTACCAGGGCCAAGCTTAAGAATGCGAGAATTGTCTTTCTGAGCGTTTGCATGATATTTATGGAATCTTCTTTATCGCTTTCTCTACCCGTTTCAGCGTCTCTTCTTTCCCCAGAATTTCGGCGATTGCCACGGGGTCGGGCGACGCCTTAGCGCCGGAAAGCGAGACCCGCAAAGGCCAGAATACTATTCCCCTGCCGCCCATGGCCGCGGCAATCGGTGTTAAGGCTCCGGTAATACGGTCTTTGTCGAATTCTGCTTCGGATATAACGCCCAAAGCCGCGAAAGATGCTTCCAGAGATTCTTTTATTTTTTCTTTCTCCGCCTTATTCCAGATAAGCATGCCCCATTCATATTCCGGGAGTTCAAAGAAAAATCCCGACAAATCCGCGAATTCATTCAGGGTCTTCAGACGGTCTTTCTGAATTTCAACAATTTTCTCCAGTTTTGTCTTCTCTATATCGCCGAATTTTTCTTTAGCGAGAGGCGCGATTAAATCCGCCAGGTGTTTGGTATCGGCGCTCCTCACATGTTCGCCGTTTAGCCAGGCCAGTTTTTCTTCGTTGAAAACCGCTCCGCCTTTTTGTACGCGTTTTATGTCAAAAATTTCAACCAAATCTTTTGCGGAAAATATTTCCCGATTCTCTTTCGGGTGCCACCCGAGAAGTATCAGGAAGTTAATCATCGCTTCCGGCAAATATCCCTGTTTTTTGTATTCCATAAGCGAGGTCTCCGCGTAGCGCTTGGAGAGCTTGCTCCTGTCCGCCGCGAGTATGAGGGGCAGGTGCGCGAAAATCGGTTCATCAAATCCGAGCGCCCGGCCAAAAAGTATTTGCTTCGGAGTGTTGGAGAGATGGTCTTCGCCCCGGATGACGTGGGTTATCTTCATCTCCTGGTCGTCCACCACGACCGCGAAATTATAAAGCGGAGAATCCAAATCCTTGGCTATCGGGATATCGCCGAAAAGTCCGGAGTCAAAACTTACCTGTCCGCGGATAAGGTCTTTAAACTCCACTCTGGTCTCGGGCATCTTAAACCGGATGAGTTGCGGCGCGCGTCCGTCCGGCGGAGCGGTTAAATTTCTGCACTGTCCGCTGTATTTCGGCGGAAATCCCTGGGTTACCATAGCTTCTCTTTGAGCCTCAAGTTCTTCTTTGGTGCAATAACAATAATAAGCCTTGCCGGAATCCAAAAGTTCCTTTAAATATTTTTTATAAGTGTCCAGCCGTTCGCTTTGCCGATAAGGGCCGAATTTTCCGTCCGTGTCCGGGCCCTCGTCCCAATCCATTCCGAGCCAGCGCAGAGAGTCCAAAATCCCCTCTTCGTGTTCTTTTTTGGAGCGTTCCTTGTCTGTATCTTCTATCCGAAGCACAAAAACACCTCCTTGCTGGCGGGCAAAGATCCAGTTAAAAAGAGCGGTTCTTGCCCCTCCCAAGTGGAAAGGTCCCGTAGGACTCGGGGCAAACCTAACCCGCACCGATTTTCCTGATTTCGGTGGCATAGGCTTATATTACCATGGTTTTTATCGATTTTCCCGATATTGACAGATATAAAGAATTATGCTATCATTTCTCCAGCAATATGGAGGAATTATGAAGGTTCTCAAACCAGGAAGTCTAGGTCCACCGGACAATTGGACCGCAAGGGTGCGGTGTACGGGGACCTCAAGAAACGACAAGGGCTGCGGCGCGCTTTTGGAGATCTCCGCCAAAGACCTCTACCTGCAGGAGTGGGAGGGTCCTGTGGCCGGCGGTGGCTGGGACCCGATGGTCGAATGCTCGCAATGCGGAGCAAGCAACGAGGTCGGCCGGATTCCCCTCTCGGTGGTCAATTCCATCAAGAAGAGACGACGGATTTGAGCCTTGTTTTCACGGGGGCGTTGAAGAATTATTCTTCCCGCCCCCTTTTTATATTCTCTGCAACGCGTAGATTTCTTGTTTTGCGGACCATTATGAGTAGATGTTCATGGTCTAAAAACGAGAAATCATAGCCATCTATGCCACCTCAAATACCAATTCCGCTACCTTTTCCGCCGCGTCTGGTTTCGCGAAGCGCCCGGCAGCCTCCCCCATCAGGCGCAAAACCTCTTTATTTAAAAGCATCTTCTTTATTTGGGATAAAAATATCTGCGGAGCGAAATTGGATTCCTCTATTACGAAGGCGGCCCCGGCTTTGGCGTAGGCGTAGGCGTTCT
Organism: Minisyncoccota bacterium; assembly: GCA_036171415.1. Classification (GTDB taxonomy): domain Bacteria; phylum Patescibacteriota; class Minisyncoccia; order UBA6257; family 2-01-FULL-56-20; genus LiPW-15. The sequence goes on from JAVHQZ010000131.1 coordinate 3,682, forward strand.
CTTTCTGATGGTCTCCGGCGGCCTCAGGTAGCGGCACTAATATCGAGGGCTTTCCGAAGGCGGCCACTTCAAAGATTGTCCCACTCCCCGCCCGGGCAATGACAAGGTCGGCGGCGGAAAGCGCGTAGGGCATCTCTTTTCCTTCAAGATAGGGCACGGCTTTGTATCTGCTTTTTATTTCCGCCGCGACGGACACATCTACCAGGGTCGCTTGCGCCATTTTCTGGACCAAGCTGTAATTCGCGTTGCCGGTTTGGTGTAAAATCTGAGCTTCGGTGATAAGTTCTTTAAGAATTGAAATAATAAAATTATTAATCCTTTCCGACCCCTGCGAGCCTCCCAAAATCAAGACTAAGGGTGAATCACCGTTGAACCCTAAGGCTTCTTTGGCTGCTCCGATTTCCAGTTTTTGTTTGAGTATCGATGGACGCACCGGATTCCCGGTAAACGTAGTTTTGCGCGGAGGAAAATACGGAGCTACGTTCTCAAAACTTATGGCGATTTTTTTGGAGAATCGTACGGACAAGAGGTTGGAAAGTCCGGGATAAGCGTCTGACTCGTGGACCACTATCGGTACAAAATAAAATCTGGAGGCTAAGACAACTTGGAGAGCGCCAGGACCGCCTTTGGAAAAACACGCGTCGGGCATGATCGCGTAAACTTTAAAAAAGGCCTGGATTAAGCCGATGAATATTTTCGGGATATCTATAAGCGTCGCGAAAGAAAAATAGCGGCGGAGCTTTCCCGCCATAATCTTGTGGACCTTAATCCCCATATCTTTAAAATCTTTTTCGTAAATTCCCGGTGCGCCTACAAAATGCAGTTCTAGCGCGTATCCGTTTTTCGTAAAAACTTTCTGCATTTCTTCCGCAACGGCAAGAAGCGGATAAACGTGTCCGCCCGTTCCGCCCCCGGCTAAAACTATTCTCTTTTTTGGTGAACTCATCTTCTTAATATTAACCCCGCACCAGAACAAAGGAAACTGCCTGGCTTGGTTTGGTTGTCAAAAAAATATGGTGATGGAAAATAATTATCATTTGTGAATCTTTTACCGGAATGTTCGGCAGTAGTTAAACCAATCCTTTTTTTCGGTGTCGGGGCTAGCCTATATATCTGGAAATGTTTAGGGAAATTCCGCTCATAGTGATGAAAACCGCGAGCGCCGTGCCTCCATAGCTCACGAAGGGTAAGGGCACGCCGGTTAAGGGCAAGAGCCCAGATATGGCCCCCATGTTCACCACGGACTGGAAGCCGATGATGGTCGCGAAGCCTACAAGAATCAGTTTGCCGAATTTATCCCGGGTTCTGTTCGCAATCCAAAAAAGTCGGAAGACGAACATGCCGAAAAGAACCACCAAAAATCCCGCGCCGGCGAAACCGAGTTCCTGCCCGACCACGGCGAAGATAGAGTCGTCCACCGCGGCCGGAAGATAACTTACCTTGGCGGTTGATTTGCCGTAGCCCATGCCGAAAAGTCCGCCGGAACCTATGGCAATCATGGATTGGTTCACTTGAAAATTTGCTCCTCGCGTATCCTGGCTCTTATCCAAAAATCCCAAAATCCGGTTGAAGCGGTAGGGCGTGAGAAGGATGAGCGAGCCGAACGCCACAAGGCAGATGAGCCCGGTTGTTAAAATATAGCGCCACTTCGCTCCGCTTAAAAAATATATCGCTCCCCCGCCGGCCAAAAGTATCACGACCGTGCTCGTCGCCGGCTGTAAAACCAAAAGTCCCGCGGTTACGCCGCAGATTACGAGAAACGGAAGGAAGCCGTTCAAAAAATTTGTGGCGCGGTTCGTCCGTCCGGTGAGCCAGGCGGCGATATACATAATGAACGAAAGCTTCAGAAGTTCCGCAGGCTGGAAACGCAAAGAGCCTATATCAAGCCAGCGGCTAGCTCCTCCGCTCGTTACCCCGAGAGGCGTAAAAACCAAAATCAGAAGCACTAGGTTAACCGCCAAAAGTATTATCGCCACTTTGCGCCAATTCTGATAATTCAAAAAATATCCTATTAAAAATCCGAGAATACCCAGGCTAAGCCCGTAAATCAATTGATGCTTCAGATAATAATAACTGTCGTTAAACTGTATTCTTCCCAAATCAGATGACGCCGAAGCCAATATGGCGAGCCCCGCGAGAATCAAAATTACAATGAGAGCCAGAAGAAAGGAGTCGGGATTGTGCCCGCTTTTCCCGGAGTTAAAAGCCATCGGCGGTGTGCGCTAGCGGCCCTCCGTACTGAGTTTCTATTTTTTCGCCTGCCTTGTAAGCCAGGTTGCCTCCCAAAATTGTGAATTTTATTTCGCCGTTTTTAAATACGGTCAGGTCCGCGATATTTCCTTCGGCAATTTCTCCCCGTCCGTTAAGCCCGAAGACTCTGGCCGG
>JAVHQZ010000132.1:0-1365 GCA_036171415.1 Minisyncoccota bacterium
ACCCCTTTTTATACCCAAAAAGATATGCGAAATTTCACTACTGGGCTTGCCCGAACGCGGGCTTAAATTGTATGATTTTCAAATGCGTTGGGTGATTTTATTAATTTCTTTTCTGGCCGTAGTCGCGGTAGCCGCACTTTTGCCTAGGCAATATAAACTTGTCCCCGGAACAGCTCTTCAAGCCCAAATCACGGAGACTCTTCCAAGCGAAATTCAGATTGAAGCGACCACAACCCCGTCTTCTTCGCCGGAAAATTCCGCCATAGCCAACCCAAACTATCCGGATATCGGGCCCCAGCCCCAGCTCGTGAACCCGCCGGCTATCATTAAAGCGGTTTATCTTACCGGCTGGTCCGGAGGCAGTATGAAAAAAATCGACGAGACCATCGCGCTCATCAACCGCACGGAGCTTAATGCCGTGGTCATAGACGTAAAAGATTATTCCGGCTTTGTTTCTTACGGGATGGACATTCCGGCGGTCAAAGAAGACGGAGCGATGAGAGATCTCCGTATGCGCGCGCCGAACACCGTAATAAAAAAATTCCACGACGCGGGAATCTACGTTATCGGCCGCATTACCGTTTTCCAAGACCCGATTTTAGCGAAGTATAAGCCGGAGTGGGCGCTGAAGAGTAAGGCTACCGGCGAAACTTGGCTCGATAACATGAAACTCTCCTGGATGGACCCGGCGGGGAAGGGGACGTGGGATTATGTCATCTCGATTGCCAAAGATGCCGCCGCCCGCGGCTTCGACGAAGTGAATTTTGATTATGTCCGTTTTGCTTCCGACGGCGTGCTCGGGAACATAGAATATCCGTTTTGGGATAAGTTAACACCCAGGCATAAAATTATAGCCGGCTTCTTCTCGTATTTAAGGGAACAAATGGGCAGTACGAAAATTTCCGCGGATCTTTTCGGTTTGGCGACCGTGAATCACGACGATTTGGGAATCGGGCAGGTAATTGAAGACGCGTATAAATATTTTGATTATGTGGCCCCGATGGTTTATCCCTCCCACTACGCGACGGGATTTTTGGGATATCAGAAGCCGGCGAAATATCCGTATGAAGTGACGAAGTATTCTTTGGATTTGGCGAATAAGCGCTGGAACTTGCTCGTTCATCCCTTAAGCACTTCAACCCTTCCAATCGCGCCCGAAAAACTCGGGAAACTTCGCCCCTGGGTGCAGGACTTTGACCTGGGCGCGGTTTACACGCCGGCCATGGTACGCTCGGAATATCAGGCGGTTTATGACGCGCTTTTAAACGGCACTACGACAGGCGCTTACTCGGGCTGGATGGCCTGGGACGCGGCGAACACCTATACTGAAGCGGCTCTTCAGACCGAGTAATTTAAAATTGATTT
>JAVHQZ010000133.1:0-1358 GCA_036171415.1 Minisyncoccota bacterium
TGCTCGCACCTCTCGTCTTACGACGGCGGGCTGTTAGCCCGTACCTTTTTGTCCAGCTCTCGATTCTGCATTCAACGATTTCGTTAATTCGACTGACAAATGCAATTTAGAATCGGAGTCTCTTAATCTGTAAATATTAAACACAGAATCGAGAGCTGGAGGATGTCCGGACTTTCCTCCCCCTAAACCATCTTGCGACGGTCGGGAGCGAACGCCTGAATTACCAACGTTCATATACTAACATAAATCTAAGAAAAGCGCAACCACATAGTGAAACTTTGGGAATCTGCCGATTTGGCGCCCGGGGTGCCGCCCAAAGCTCCCTGCCTGCCGGCAGGTATTACGGGGCAAGGACCTAGTTTAAACCTCCCTGGTCCGCCAAGGCCAACTCCGTATTTTCGGGCTTCGGAGGCAAGCCAATTTTCTTGGTCGCGGAAGTGTACCAATTGCGCCAGTTCGTGTAGTCGTCCTGAATCATCGTTCTGGCGAGAATCTTCTGGAAATCGCAGTCATAAATCATGTTTTCGAGTTCCGCGTCTTCCGCGTCTTGGAGCAAGCCGTATTTCCTGATGTAGGATTTAAAGGTTTGCATTTGGAATTGGAGGCAGCCGTAAGAATATTGGTTGTTATGATCCAACATCTTTAGGTGGTTTTTTCCTTCGGATTCCTTGATAGCCAGCTTGTTTAACCAATTGCCTAAAGCGTCGGGCCTGGCTTGGGCTACGCTAGCGGGGGAACCGTAAATCGCAGAGGCCAGAGTGGCCATGGACGGGGCGCCGGAGATGTTTACGAGGAGCATCCCGGTAGCAATGCTTTTAAGTAGTAGTAAGTTCATATTGATTTTGTGTTTTCGGAAACAAAAAACTCGTCAATACACGAGCTTTGCGACTTATATACTTATTCAGTTTTGCTAGGTAATATTAGCATCCCCAAAGGAAAAAGTCAATCCCCACACCTATCGGCGAACTATCGTTTGGAAGCCTATTTACCCTTATAAAACCTACATAATTAGGTATTTTATTTCTCCCACATGTCAAAAAATGTAGATAAAACAAGGCTTATTCGCCGATAGGTGTGGGGGTCAATAGCTGGGCAGGGGAAAACGCCAAAAAACCCTTGTAAAACAAGGGTAAATAGACTGCCGGCAGAACGGTCCAATGGGCCGAAAAACACTCCCACATCGGCCAAACGGCTACCCGGGGGTTAATCCGCGACGTCCTCCCTGCGGTTGGGGCGGATCTTCTCGGAAAGGCCGCTCCAGCGGGTTATAAAAAGCAATCCGGAGATAAGTACCGCCGAAGCCCCGGCAAAGGCGAACATATCCAAGCCGACAAGGGTTCCGATAGCCGCCGCGGTCC
>JAVHQZ010000134.1:0-1348 GCA_036171415.1 Minisyncoccota bacterium
ATCGCCATGGAGCCCATCGTGGACTGGGACGGGGACGCCCACGTGTTCTTCGTGGGCCGTGGCTCGATCGGCGAGCGTTGGCTGGACACGAACTTCGTGGGCTCCGACGGCCGCTGGGGTCTCGACATCCGCTTCGTGTTCCTGTCCCGCAAGTAGCTTCGCTCTTTCCCCTCGGGTCCTCGCGTTTCTCGGCTTTATGCCTTGAGCGCTTGGGCCCTTTTTTTTTAATTTGTATTTTATTCAAAAATTTTGATATTGATATAAGCCTAAAATAAGCGTAGAATATCCGCATAGTTCTTTGATACAGGATTGCGGTTGGTCATAGCCAAAAGATACAGAACTCCTCGGTGTTTTCTGGCTATGACCACAACGGCCATGGTTCCTCCTCGGATTAGAGGAAAACGAAAACGCGCAAATAAGCGCAAGGAGACAATCATGAGCAAGGAATTCGCGTCTGCCGATCTCACCGCCGGTCAACTGAATGCCATCGTGAAGAAACTTGGCGGCCACGAAGCCGCGCTGAAGCTTCTGCGCGGCGAACTCGTCGTGAAGCTCGCGGACATGCCCGTTTTCACCCCCTGGAAGATCCTCCGGATTGGCGGAACACCCAAGACGGAACTCCTGAAGCGGATGAAGAAGGAGAATTTCTACATCTCCGACTACGCGAAGGACATCATGGGCAAGGATGCTTTCGGGACGCTTCCCGAAAAGCAGGACGTTTCACTCGTCCGGCTCTCCGTCGCGGAGCTCAGGTTCAAGAACCCCGCGACCTACGACGAGATCGTGGCTCGCGCCAAGGAGCTGGGCCTCGACCTCTGCCCAGCGGAAGTCGGGCCCTATCTTCGGCTCACCGAAACCGACCAGGCCTACAGTGACTTCTACTGGATCGCCATGGAGCCCATCGTGGGCTCGAGCGGGGTCGCCCGCGTGTTCTACGTGTACCGTGACTCGGTCGGCAAGCGTTGGCTGAGCACGCACTACGTGATCTCCGACAGCCGCTGGGGTCTCGGCGGCCGCTTCGTGTTCCTGTCCCGAAAGTAGCTCTCGGGCCCTCGGGGTTCTCGGCTTCAGACTTTGACACTCGGACACTTGGTCCTCTCGCTCCGGCTTTCGCCGGAGCGTTTTCTTTTATATAATGAACGCGGACAAAAGGCTGATCTGTCGGAGGCCAAGGTTTCCGGCGGCCTAGTCCGGAATTCCCGAATGCGGAATTAAAGCGGGCAAGCCTTCTTTAAGAGACGTCGGCTATTTCAAAAATATAAAGCTACTTGGTGCGCTCGTCTGGACCATTTAAGATGGCGAATAATATTCAAACCCAAGCCCGCCTCTCTGGCGGTTCAAGGGTTGG
>JAVHQZ010000135.1:0-1340 GCA_036171415.1 Minisyncoccota bacterium
GAGCGAGAGAAGGAAAGAGGCAATAAGGACGGGAACGAAAATAACCAACTTATACCAGGCGAAGGAAAGGGTGGGCGTTAAAAGGATATAGGTCAGTCCGGCCCAAAAGATCGGGATCATCAATATCAGGATTTGGGTTAGGTTAAGATTCCCGACAATTTTATCTTCGACGGTCGTAATTTGAGCCGGAATTATAGCCTGTTTCATATCTTTCCTACCTTTCCTCCGTCTTTGGTTAGCCCTTTTTGGACGGTCTTGATCTTATCTTGCGTCGAATTTGCGCCGGCATGGACGATATTAATTATCTGTCTTCCCACTTTTTTGAACGTTTCGTTTTTTGAGGAATACATGACCATTTCCATTGCCAAGGACGGCGTTTTTAGGAGAGTTGCAAAAAGACCGATCGCAACAGCAATTGAAACTAAGGAATTATTGGAATTTCCCGGAATTGTCAAAAATGAGGAGGCCAGTTGAATAATAACAACATGGATAAAAACCGTAAAGACGGTTACAAAATAGCTTTTAATAGCTATTTCAGCAAAACCGGCAAATTTGGGAATGGCCCACAAAAGGAAGACAAAGGGAGAAAGGGCACCGGCTACGGAGATTAGGATTAACCGGCTGATGTACATAAGAAGAAGGACAACGGCGATAATAAGAAAGAGGACAAGAAAGATAAGTGTTATCAAAGGCGTTCCTCCTAAGACAAGACTAGTCGGGTTTAGTGCATCGACGATCCAGGCGTGATTCAGGCCTCCTGTAGCGTTCAAGACGGTCGTTACCAGGGCATTTCCGGCCGTAATTACGTAGTCAGTCAGAAAAAGCGAAATATTGGCTCCTAGGAAAGCTATACCGATTCTTGGCAGAAGGAGTCTAAATTCAATTTCCTCAAAGCCCAAGGTTGTTGCACTCATTAACTGCAGTCCTAAAAGAGCCGTTACGATCACAAAAAGGGAATCTACAATTCCGAGGCTGACCAACCAAAAGTTACTCACGACCGAGTTTCCGAGAAGACTCGGGGTTGTTGTCAAGAAGCCGATAATGCCGTTGACGATGGGCTTGGTCGCGCTTTCAACAACGTTTTGTATAAAACTCGATACGGCATCAATTAGGACTTGGGTTAAGCCCTCAGCCGGCTTTTCCGGAACGATTTGGGTTATGGAAATAGCCGAGCCTGATCCGGTTGGGGGAACGGAATTTACGGCATTTCTGAAAACCGAAACAATCAGCCCCGATGCTAAAACGACCGTTAAGCCGATGAGGGCATTTCTGATCGTTTTTTTCGCATCCTCCAGGCCTTCCGGGTTACCCGATGAGGTGATATAACCAAATCCGCCTTT
>JAVHQZ010000136.1:0-1325 GCA_036171415.1 Minisyncoccota bacterium
CCAAAAGCTATTTCGGAGAGAACCAGCTATTACCAGGTTCGATTAGCTTTTCACTTCTTACCTTGATTCATCCGAAGGTTTTGCACAACCAACCGGTTCGGACCTCCCTTCAATTTTACTTGAAGTTCATCCTGACCAAGGCAAGCTCACCTGGCTTCGGGTCTATCGAGCACTCTTTTTCTGGATTGCTCCAGATTTCGCGCTGTTAACACTCGGTTTCCCTTTGCCTCCGCCCCGTAGGACTTAGACAAAGAGTGCTCGATAACTCGTTGGCTCATTCTTCAATAGGCACCACGTCGTCCCGATGCCCTGCGGCATCGCGGACTTCGAGTCCTTGTAGACATATGGTTTCAGGTTCTATTTCATCGGCCTCACCGGCCTGCTTTTCACCTTTCCCTCACGGTACTAGTTCACTATCGATCGTCAAACGTATTTAGCCTTGCCAGATAGTACTGGCGGATTCCTCCGAAGCGATATTACCTCGAAGTACTCAAGACAAAAACGAGAAAGTTTATTGATTTTCGCCGACAGGACTTTCACCTTCTTTGGTTTGGCTTTCCAGCCAATTTGGCTAACCAACAAATTTTTGACTTTCCTCTAAATTCAACGAATAACGAATTAAAGGATTCGCTATTCGCTGATTTAGAAATGTTCTTATCTTACAACCCTTGCCAAAACTTTCTTGCGAAAATTTCAACCAGTTTGGGCTATCTCCCTTTTCGCTCGCCGCTACTAGGGGAATAAATTTTTTTTCTTTTCCTCCGCTTACTGAGATGTTTCACTTCAGCGGGTGAGCTTCCCGATTTTAACGTCGGGATAATCGCGGTTTACGCGATTGAGTTGTCTCATTCGGAAATCTCCGGATCATAGGTCGCTAAGCACCTCCCCGAAGCTTATCGCAGCCACGCCACGTCCTTCATCGCCGTTTGATGTCAAGGCATCCACCATACGCCCTTAATTTTTTATCTCTAACCCCCCCAATGTCCCGCATTGAGGAGTTCTAATTTATTTTTTAATTTTCTACCCTTATTTAATTTTCAAATTGCTTTCCAGCCAGATTTTTTTGTCTATTTAGACCTGTCCGCCGAAGCTTTTCGGCGAAGGCGGGGACTAAAAAATCCGCTTGCGGCGGACTGAAACACCGATACGAAAATATCGCCGATTTTTCAGCCGCTTTTTGATATTTCCATCAGTTTCAACATGACTCCATTATATATAAATAGCATTAAAATTGTCAATAGCCTTTTATGTGTATAACCGGTGTACAATTTTAGAGGTATTTTTCAGCGATAAACCTTTGTGCAATGTTCAACCTAAGATATTTC
>JAVHQZ010000137.1:0-1308 GCA_036171415.1 Minisyncoccota bacterium
ACAAACGCCACCGCAATATAGAACTGTCAAAATGCCAAATACGGTGTCCGCCACTGGCGCCTCCCTTTGTTTGATTGAACTGCCGACAGCTTACGCTCGGATTAAACCTGAGTCAATATCCTTGAACCGTCTTCGGTTATTACAATCGTATGTTCGAAGTGTGCTGCATTGCTTTTGTCTACCGTTACAAAACTGTCGTCGCTAAGCTGGCGAACTTTCGGACTGCCGATTGAAACCATCGGTTCCAAGGCTAAGACCATTCCTGGTTCAAGCACATCTCCCTTGCCTGGGTCGCCGTAATTAAACACGTAGGGGTATTCGTGCAGTTCACGCCCGATGCCGTGGCCGGTCAACGTTTTGATTATCGAAAAACTATTGGCCCGGATAAAGCTTCCGATTGCATAACCGATATCACCCAGGGTATTTCCCGGCTTTGCCGCTCTTATTCCCCTATCCAGCGCTTCCCGGGTAACGGAGAGAAGCTTCTGCTCTTCCTTGGTAATTCCGCCGAGTCCGAGAGTAATCGCCATGTCCGAATAAAAATCTTTATAAATAAGCCCCAAATCCAGTTTCAAAATGTCCCCGCTTTTTAAAACATACTTTGAAGGAAGCCCGTGAACTACGCCTTCGTTTACGGAGGAGCAGAGTGTAAAAGGATACGGATTTCCCGCGCCCCCGGGGGTGTAGCCCAAAAACGCCGGAACGCATCCCTCCGCTTCAATAAGCCTCTTAGCTTCCCGGTCGAGCTCTAAAGTCGTCACGCCCATTTTTACGTGTTTCTTAAGCTCCGCCATAACTCGGGCCAAACGCCGGCCCGCTTCGGCCATTATTTCAATTTCTTCCTCGGTCTTTAGATTAATCATTGAAACATGATACTAATATACAAATTGTACAAATGCTACTAATGGATACGAATAGTTAATATTTATTCGTATAATTCGTAGACATTCGTATATTGGCATTATTTAAGTGATTTTGCTATTTTCTCAAACACTTTATACGGCGCCGGACTGGCGTCAAGTTTTGTTATCCGGACTCCTTCTTTTTTCATAAAACCCAAAACCGGCTCGGTGCGTTCCGCGTATTCTTTGAGACGTACTTTTATCGTCTCTGGATTATCCAAAGTCCGGCGGTAGAACGGCCCGCCGCAAACCGGACACTGGGTCGGGCTCTTGGAAGGATAGTAAGAGGAGAGCAATCCATAACCGCAAACTTTGCAGATGAGCCGGCTGCTGTTTCTTTTAATGGACATCTCGGCTGACGCCTCCAAAACAAACACAAAAATATTTTTCTTGCCGTAAAGTTTTA
>JAVHQZ010000138.1:0-1308 GCA_036171415.1 Minisyncoccota bacterium
CTATGGAAACCGTTTTTTGCGCGGCGACTCCGGGCGGAACAGTCGGCGATTCGAGGGTCAGGTCCTTGAGTTTAAGAGTAAAGTTTTTATCACCAAGCCTTTCTATCGGGAAAGTTGATTTTAATTTTATCTGGAAACTTGCCCGCTTTTCTTCGCCGGGCTTCAGACCGGCCAGGTCGGGAGAATTCTGCTGAGTCCAGTTTAAAACGTTGGTTATGGAGTTAAAAATAGCATCCTCCGTTTTGAGCGTGGAAAAATCAAACATCGCGCCGACAAGACCGGCCGACAGCTTGAGGTTGGAAAGAGCGACCGAAGAATTATTTTTATAATAAATAATATATTCCAAAGCTTGGCCGGCTTGGGCGACGAAGTTCGCGGAGTCCGCTCCGTTTATGGTTGTTCTCATGACCAAGGGCGACTGGGAAATGGAGGTCTGGGAGGTTTGGGAATTTATCGTGTAAGTCTGCCCCATATAATTGGCCGTGATGCTAGCGGTGAAATCGTACCTGGAGAGGTCCACGCCCAAAAGATTGCCGTTAACCACTATGTCGTCCGACTGATTCTTTGTAAGCACAGGCCAATTGAACTGCTGGTTATTAACCAGGCCATCCTTGTCACTTTTTACAAATTTGAAAACAGGGGGGTAACTTAAATTAAGCGTGATGTTTTTCAGGTCATCAGCCGTATTGTTTTGAATTTTTACGTCCGTATCAAAATTTTCGCCGCTGTTCGCGCTCTGGGGCGTCAAGATAGTCAGATTTACCGCCGGCAAACCGATAGATAAATCCGCGTTACTCGAGGCTTCGTAAGCGGTACCGTTCGCGCTCTGAGTCGTGTAGTTCAACTTCGCCGTCACCCGCTTGAAGCTCTGCGCCCCTGAGAGGGCGATGAGATTTATATTTTCCTGATTAACGCTCCCCGGCCCGATGTCGCCTAAAGATTCTTCCCTTACCACCTGGTCCACCGGCTGGCCCAAAAAAGCTACGGACTTATCCGAGGGCAGCTGAATGGAGAATTTGGAATCTTTCAAAACCTGGTCGGAAGAATTGGAATAAGAGACGGTCAGTGTGAAAGGCACTCCCACATAAATCTGGTCGGGTTTAGAAAACTCCAAACCTACATTGGGCGCCGAAGGTTTCAAAAAATAATAAGCAATCGCGGCCGCGCCGGCGAGAGCAAGTAAAACCAGTAGCCAAAGGCCTAATTTACGCATTGATTAATTGTAATATTGCTCGGTGTTAATGGCAAAATCGAGAATTCACTATATGTAGATTCGCTCCCCCCTCATATTCGGGTCACAGTTGCCGC
>JAVHQZ010000139.1:0-5698 GCA_036171415.1 Minisyncoccota bacterium
CGGCATAAAGAGTATTTCGCTTAACCCCGACGTAGTGGTCAAAACCCGCCTGGAGATTTCTAAAATGAAGCGGAGATTAAAATGGTGGTAATCAGATGAATTTAAGCGACTTACAAAATTGGGTCAAAGAGGATTGGGAAAAGGCTTCCAAAAAGATGCCCGACGCGCATTTACAACTTCTATACTTATTCGAGGAGCTGGGCGAGGTGGCCGAGGCGATACGTAAAACCGGCGGAGACAAGGAGCGCGTGGATAAAGAGGTGGATTTGGAGTGCGAACTCGGCGACGTTCTCGTGGCGCTTTCGACTATCGCCAATAGTTATGGTGTGGACTTAGGAGCAGCCGCGGAGAAAAGCAAAAAGAAAATAATTGAGCGCCACGCCAAAGGTCATTAGTTGATTGGATTAAGACTAGGGGTTATATTTTAACCAGTAATTTTTAAGGAGGTTTAGGTGCGAAAATTCCTGCGTCCGCTCTTCGAGGTCGCAATTGTGTGCGGCGTCATAGCCTTGGTGGTAATAACCAAAGACAAAATGCTTTTTTGGTGCGCGCTTTTTTCCATCGTCGGCTACTACGCGGTCATCCGCAGATCCCCGATTGTTTACGGGAAAGATGGTATTGCCTACGATCCGAATACTCTCAACACTTGGATTTATGATCTTCGAAAATACTTCCAAGATTCGGTTCGCAAGGAAAATCTGAAGAAGCAGTTGGAGGCAATCAAGCGAATTCCATTGAACGTTCCGCTAGACGACAATTTCCAGCCAATTGGAAAGAAGAAGCAGTAATTACGAGGCGCGGCAACGCGCCTTTTTTGTTTAAAAAATAAAAAAAACGGCACCGGACTCTTGTAAGTCGATGCCGTGGTCAAAAGTTCATTTCTCAGAAAGTTTGAATGAGGCTTCTATGTAGTCGATGGCATTTGGACGGTCCATATCCCCGGCATAGTTCCGGAGTTTCCCTTCCGCGTCCCAACTCAAATCCGGGAATTTTTCCAAGAGCTTGGCGATGGGCGAGAGGTTGTCCTTGTCGAGGCCCCCGGCGATTCCCAAACCGAAAGATGGTTCCCGGTTTCTGATTTCGGAAAGGTATGCTCGGGTATCGTGGAAATTCAACGGTATGCCCTTGCCGCCGCTTCCATCCAAGAGGATGTGATCCGCGATTCCACGGTAATCCGCGAGTTTTTTCGCCACCTCTTTGGGATCCCGACCCGCTTCCTGAAGCGCCCGGGAGCCAATTTGAAGCACCGCGAATAACGGACTCTTGCGGTGGCTCAGGAAAAGCTCCAAATCCTTCGGGTTCGGCCAAGCTAGGTTCAGCTGGAATCCTCTGCACCACGGACCCGCCAGCTCAATTGCTTTGTCGAGATCGATGTACAGGTTACTCACGTCGTCCGTGGCAAAGTGAACAAGATTTAGTTCCCATGGTGTTGGAGCAAAAAAGATATTCCCCGCATCTTTCGGAAGCGGATATCTCCGCGGCCACTTGTTGGGAACCTCACGGATGGTCTTGGAGCTCATGAGAATTCCGACCATAAGCTTTCGCTTTGGGTTCGGGGGGATTGCGCCTGTCGCCCAGAGGACCTCCTCCTGACTCATGAAGCCGGTTACGCCGATATAGGGTAGTTTCACTTTCTCTCCTTTGTTTTTTTACTGGAACTAAGCATATAAAAGCAGATTGGTATTTTTTTGTAAACTTTTTTTATTTCCATCCCATGGAGCAAATTATTTTTTCGGGACATTCTTTGCCCCATGGAGCCTTCTCGTTTGCCGAGGGGCCGTCGGAGCGGTTTTGAGCTTGGTCCCGAACCCGAAGGGGGAGGGTCTCAAAGCCGCGAAACCGCAGGCACTCTTTCCGCAGAAGAAAGAGAAGTCCGTCCCTCGCAAAGGAGAAGGCGGAAACCTTGACTTTGGGCACATCCTATGGTACACTCTTTGCGTCCCTGTAATTATTAATAAATTTGTTTGCATCGTAAGTAGAGCTAAGACCACTTGCAGGTGCGCGGTCGAACAGGGGAAATACACCCCCACACCTAACGAAGAAAATCGGATTCGGGTCCGAAGAAATGTTCTTCATTAGGTGTGGGGGTCAAGTTACTAGTAAATGAACAAAAAGCTATACGTCGGAAACCTTCCGTACACGACCAACGAAGCGGAGCTCAAGGAGCTCTTCTCCCAGGCCGGAGCGGTGGAATCCACTGCCGTTATCACGGACAAATTCTCTGGACGTTCCAAGGGATTCGGTTTCGTGGAAATGGCTACTCCGGAAGAGGCCCAAAAGGCTATCCAGATGCTGAACCAGCATGACATGGGTGGTCGGAAGCTCACCGTTAGCGAAGCTCGTCCCAAGGAAGATCGTCCCCGCACCGGCGGTGGAGGATATGACAAGGGCGGCTACGGAGGCGGCTACTAATCCTACCGGCGAAAGCCGAGGATAGCCGAATCTATTAATCGCAATTTAGAAAAATCCCCGCTTAGGGGGATTTTTCGTTTAATGTGATAAAATTTTTTAAATGACCAACGAAGAAGTTTTGGGCGACTATAAATCTTTTATCACCGACCTACTCGGAAGAGCGACTAATTTAAAAATCGACTTGGAGAATTTCCCAATCGACCATCTATGCTACAGAACCGCGACTTCCGCCGACTATGAACAGATAAAGCAAAAAATGATGACAATAAGCTCCGCTTACGCGGAAAATTTACATCACAACAGGCCAATAGCGAAATTTTTACTTAAAACCCCGTTGATTTTCGAGAATTTCACAATCCCGCTCGTAGAACTTTCCGCGCCGAAGGAGGGCGCCCCATACCCAAGCGGGCTAGAACACTTGGAAATGGCGGTTGGCGGAGCGTTCGACCGGTTTGTTGAAAAGTATCAAGAGCTTTGGACCGGCCGGGACGACAGCGGACCGTTCAATCAGCCGGCATATATTACTTTTGATAATGGTAAAACGATTAAGTTTCATAAAGATTCGCTTTTGGAAGTCCTAAAAGCGGAAGGGCAATCTTTCAAGCCTATTGACACGGTATCGGGCGCGGGAATAAAGTTTCGGCAGTCACAGGAGGAGACTTATGCCGTCGAATCTTTGCGTGCGCGGATTCTGGCCCCGCAGGTCCTGTTCTCTTTGCGAGAATTGGCCTGCCGTCATAAAGACCTGGGACAAGGAACTGCCGGGGATAAACCACTTCTACTGCGAGTCATGTTATCGGAATTTTCTCCGGCCCTGGCTGAAGCCGGAAGAGGCGCCGGAGGAAATCACTCAACCAATCAAGGTCAAGGCGGGCTAAGCCCGCTTTTTTTGTTTCGATTTATAACATACAATTTTTGGAATGCCGGAACTTCCTGAGGTCGAAAATCTGCGCCTGGGGCTAGAAAAGAAAATAGTCGGGCAAAAAATAAAGAGCGTGGCTGTGACCGCGCCGAAGCTCGTTTCCGGTTCGGGGAATCTACGCACGGCCTCCAAGAAGAAAACCAGAGAATTTATCGAGGGGTTGACCGGGGGAACTATTTCGCGAGTGGAACGCCGGGCAAAAAACCTGATTTTCCGATTTAAAAGCGGGAAAATATTACTTGTGCATCTAAAGATGTCCGGACAGTTTTCGTATAAGGAGGGCAACGAGCTTACCACTGGAGGCCATCCGTTTCCTTTGCCGAACAAGCCGGGTAGTAGAACTTTTGACGGCGCTCTGCGCCACAGCTCCCAGGAATCAAAAGTTTCACTACCCGGCAAGCACACGCACGTAATTTTTGAACTATCCCGTGGAACCCTGTATTACAACGACATCCGCACTTTCGGCTATCTCCTTTATTTCCCCAACGAGGAAGAATTCGTGAAAAGCGAACAATTTAAAAATATCGGCCCGGAACCGTTATCCGGGGAATTTAGCGAAGCATATTTTAAATCTGTTCTGAAAAATAAAAGAACCAATATTAAGGCGTTGCTTCTCGGTCAGTCCGCGGTGGCGGGGTTGGGGAATATCTATGCCGACGAAACCCTATTTGACGCGCGCATCCGCCCGACTAGGAGAGCGTCATCCCTTAGGCTCGAAGAGGTTAAGGGATTGCACGGCGCAATTAAAAAAATTTTACCGAGGGCTATTAAATTAGGCGGTTCATCGGTTGCTACCTATAGGCTTTTGGACGAGACGCGTGGCAACTTCGCGCGGGAGCATAAAGTTTACGGGAGGGGCTGGAAGAAATGTTTAAGATGCGGGGCAAGGCTCGTTTCCAAAAAAATCGCCGGACGGACAACCGTCTATTGTTTAAACTGCCAAAAGTAGAGGCAGACCCTCAAATCACTTATACTTAAATTATGAGAAATGAAGATACGGTTTTTCCGGAGGCGGACAAACAAGAGGAAGTTTCGGAGGGGCTAATGCCCGGCGGGGTTTTTGAAGAGGTGCCGGAGGGAGCGCCGATTGAACCGGGGACCGTTTTTGACCCGGAGTGGGAGTTAAAAGAAGTTCTTAGGGTCTCGGGCAAGGAGCGGAAGAGAAAATTCGAGGAATATAAAGAAAAATTCCACTACCAGCAGAGGGGCCTGGAGGAAATGCAAAAAGATCTGCAGGCTAGAATCATAGAAAATCCAGATCAAGACACGGAGGAGCTTTTCGTGCCCGTAGTTGGCTTTTCCAAAAAATACGGGTTTACCATGGAGCAGCTTTCGAAAACACTCTCCGTGCTCTCCGGGTATTCCGAGAAAAGGGCCGATATTCGCGAAGTTTTAAGCGAGTTTTCTAACGAAGGGACCCCGCCCATAGACGAAAAGGCCTTATTCAAGGCACTTTTTAGTTCCTCACCCCAGGGCAAGATAGAAATTGAATCTGGACCGGTCAGCATATTCATTCGCTGCTACGATGAACTGGATTTTATGCGGGCAGTTAAGGTTTCTAGCTTGTTGACCGACGGGATGGAGAGAGGGGATATATTTAGAATGTCTTTGGGCAGTAAGGCAATCAACTTGCCCAAAACACTTGTCTCGTCTTTGGATAATGCGGTAACTTTGGAAAATTTTGAGATGACGCTCCGGGAGACAAAAGAAGATAAAGAATCCGCCAAGCGTGATTCGCGAAACAGTTTTTTGCACGAACAACAGCATACAATTTATTCGCTCCTTGACCCGGATAGAGCTGAACCATCCGTTTATTTGAATGAGGCTCTTACCACTAAAGACGAGGAAGATAGATATGTTGCTGCCCGGCTATATTTTAAAAAAGACGTACTTCCCCAGTTTTTCGCGAGGATTAAAGACGAAGCCCTTGCCCAGATAACCGGAAATTTTTCCAGCGAAGAAATAAAAAAGAAAATTGAAAGATTTAAACAAGATATAAAAAACGGAGGTTTTTACGATTTTCGGGCGAATGAAGGAAAAAAAATTGTGAGCGTTTTCAGTAAAAAACTTGCTAGAGAGGGAATGATTTCTGTTTTGAAAGCTACGGACGAAATATTTGGAGGAAAATATGATGCCAAGGCCGATGAGGCCCTGGATGCGCTAAGTGAGCTCATCTCGCGCGGTTATACTGCCGAACAAGCCAAAGCCAAGCTTCTTTTTGTTCCGTTGGACAAGTGGGGGAAGATGGTTTCCAGGATTGAAGCCAAGGCGTCCTAAATCCTTATTTTATAAGGTCAAAATAGCCCGCTCCGGGCTTGGTTTTCGTTTAAAAAAATGGTAAACTTAGGGTATCAAAAAGAGCTC
>JAVHQZ010000140.1:0-1276 GCA_036171415.1 Minisyncoccota bacterium
GCCAAAAAAGCATTGAGGATGTCAAGGTGGGGGATAAAGTTGTCAGCCAGTCAGAAAGCGGTAAAAAATCGGTCAGTACGGTTACCGAGCTTGATCAGCCTCTCAGGGATCATATGTGCCAGATCAAATTCACCGATGGAGATAATCTAAAACTGACTGATGAGCACCCTCTTTTTACTCAAGACGGCTGGAAGGCGATAAATCCTAAAAACACCTTTAAAGAAGCCCCTGACTTAGCGGTTAGCGAACTTAAAAAAGGCGATGAAGTCGTTAAATCCGACGGGACAAAGGCTGAAGTTTCCTCATTTTCCTGCTGGTCGCAAAAAGTCCAAACCTATAACCTAATCTTGGACAATGGCGCCAACACTTACTTTGCTAATGGCTTTCTAGTACATAATAAAGAGACGCCGCTGGCGCCGTGCGTGCCTGGCTGCTATGGGGCAGCGTCGGGACACACTGGTACTTGGAAATGTAAACTTATGGACGGAGGGCACTGTAAACACGCCTACGACGACTATGATTGCCAGGGGGAAATCATAAGTTGTAGTGTGTCATTCTATTCTGTACTTTGTGATTGCCCGCCTTCCTGCGATGCAACAGCTCCGACTGGTCTGGGTGTTACCAAAATCCCAAGTAACACCTGGCGGTTGACTTGGACTAAAGGCAGCGGAAATATTCAACACGTCTATGTTGGCGATGTTAAAGCTCGGGTTGAAGCCAATTGCCCTAACGGTACGGGCGGCAGCAGCGGCTGTGTGGTTAAAGATGAAAATGTGAGCGCCACAACCCAAAGCTATGATGTTATGAGCCTTGCTTTCGGTACAATTTATTATTATCGAGTAGTTGCTTACAACAGCTCTTCTTGCAACGCCGCTTCGGCTACCCTGAAGAGCCTTTCTTCTTGCTACATTTCTCCCTCAAGTCTGACCGTTCAGGCTGGGGAAACTGCAACCTTGACAACCTTAGTCAACGATCTGGGTACAGGAAACTATATTTTGTATTCTTTAGAAAATAGGGTAAATCCTCCTAAAAATCCAATTTTTACAATTGACCCCACCCAAGATTCGGTATCTCCCTACGAGACAATAGTTACTGCAATCCGGGAGGGTACGAGCACTGTTACAAGTTACGCGGAAGTAGATGGAGCGCCACTTTGCAGTGATGTGTCTACGGTGACGGTAACTCCCGCTGGGCCGTGGTGGCAGGTCGTAGACGCCGATGTTCAGACAAATGGGGATTTGGATTCCAGCGTTCCCGCAACAGCTACCTATCCCTA
>JAVHQZ010000141.1:0-5569 GCA_036171415.1 Minisyncoccota bacterium
CCTTCATTATCTCCGAGGGGGTTTGTTCCCGGGTAAGTTCCACACCCTTTGCTCCGGCCAACTCAATTTTAAGCCCGGAATGGTCAACGATTACGCCGTCCAAATCCAAGCCGATTATTTTATCCATATGTTCCAATATTACAGTGCGTTTTAAAATTAACCAAAATATCCTTCCGCGCGTAATAACGCGCGCTTCTCGCCCAAATTTCCGTTGTACCCGCCGATTTTTCCGTCCGAGCGGATTACCCGGTGGCAGGGTACATTCTTATCGTGATTATTTTTCATAATCATCCCCACGGCTCTCGCCGCCATGGAATTCCCCGCTTTGGCCGCCACCTGCTTATAGCTCAAAACCTCCCCGCGCGGAATTTTCTTCACCACTTCCAAAACTTTTTCTTTAAAATTATTCTCCACTTTATTTTTTTAAATCCCGTTAGAGGTAGGAAACTTTAGTTTCCGCGAGCTCTAATCGGGACTACTTATTAATTTAACCGCTTCTTCAAGCGTAATTGAGTTCGCAATAGTAAATTCCCCAACCCGCGTACGTTCAAGAGCCGCCAGATATCCGCCCACGCTCAATTTTTCTCCGATGTCCCGAGCCAATGCTCTTACATAAACTCCCGGTCCGGTTACAAATCTAACTTTCAAAGTGGGCCATTTATAATCCAGTATCTCCGCTTCAAAAATCTTTGCCTCTCTCGGCTTCATCTCCACGCTCTGCCCCTTACGAGCAAATTTGTATGCCGGCTTTCCGCCAATTTTCAAAGCGCTGTAAATCGGTGGAGTTTGGGAAATAGTCCCTTTGAAAGAGCCGACTGCCTTTGCCACCTCCGCACTCTCAACCGGTGCCGCGCCGGTTTCGGTTAAGTCTCCCTCCGCGTCATCGGTTGTGCTTGTGGCTCCCAGATGTATTTCCGCCAAATATTCTTTTTCTTTGCCGACAATCTCCCCGAGTTTCTTGGTTGCTTCCCGGCCTATCCCTATAACCAAAACGCCGCTCGCAAGCGGATCCAATGTCCCGGCATGGCCTATGCCCTTCCTTTGCCCCAAGGCCCTCTGTATGCCCCGGATGATATCAAAAGAAGTCGGCCCTTTCGGTTTGTAGATGACGAAGAAATTATCTCGCATATTTCGTTAGCGGACACTTGGCATGGTCATGCGGGCGGGCCGGACAATACTGCCTGCCGTAATCAATCAAGCGGTAGTTAAAATCGTACCAATCTTTTTTGGGAATTACTTCCAGTAAATCTTTTTCGATCTTTTCCGGATTCTTGTTTTTGGTAAGACCGAGTTTATTAGAAAGTCTTATAACGTGGGTATCTACGGCGATGCCCACGACTATTCCGTAAGCGTTCGCGAGGATGACGTTGGCGCTCTTCCTGCCGATGCCCGGGATAGTCAGCATTTCTTCCATGGTCTTCGGGACTTTCCCACCAAATTTTTCTTTAACAACTTTAGCCGCCCTTAAAATACTTTTGGTTTTATTACGGTAAAAACCGGTGGGTTTTATGTACTGCTCGAACTCGCTAGGCTTAGCTTTAAGAAATGCGTTCAAATTCGGATACTTCTTAAATAGCGCGGGGGTGATTTCGTTTACTTTTTTGTCCGTGCACTGGGCGGACAAAATTACCGAGACCAAAAGCTGCCACGGGTCGCCGAAGTTCAAAGCAATCTTGGATTTCGGTAAGAGCTTTTTTAAGGCCGCGACAATCTTGGCCGCTCTCCGCCTCCTCCGCGCCAACTCCACACTGGGTTCAATCTTCATATCTCATATTTTTGTTGTATATCATATATAATATACAACAAATTTTTATATTTTGGGTGGTTATGTCCTACTTTATGCCGGAACCGGGGGCCGCCTCCCTGTCCGGAGTTAATACGGAAATACCGTTTTCATCGCTCGCGGCTAAGAGCATACCGTTCGACTCTTCGCCCATGAGCGACCTTGGCTCCAAATTCACGACTACAACAATCTCTTTGCCGATTAGCTGTTCCGGTTCATAAAACTTGCCTATTCCGCCCAAAATTTGCCGCTTAATGGGGTTCCCGGCTTCATCTTTGTCCCCTACATCTAATTGCATCTTTATAAGCTTTTGCGAGCCTTCTACGCGGACCGCTTCCAAGACCTTGGCAACCTTCAATTCAACTTTAGAAAAATCGTCATAATTGATCATGTGAATAGATTATCTTTTCGTCCCCCAACTTTCAAATTTTCTTTGTATATCATATATGATATACAAAGCTAAGTTTCTTTCCGTTGGATTATTTTAGCTCAATCAGTAGATTTTTATTCAATGCTTTTGTAATTTTTTCCAGATTCCTAAGAGTCAGATTGTGCCGGCCAGCCTCAATCTTGGCTATGGCCTCCTGCGATGTGCCGACTATTCCGGCCAACTTTAACTGAGTCAGCCCCGCCGAAATCCTGGACTCTTTTATTTTCCGACCGACCTCCATACTCCTTCCGGATAACGGATTCTTCGTCCGCTTTGCAACCGAGGATGTCAAAACATTCTGACGCGCTATGCGTTTGCGCTTTAATTTTTCTAAATTTCTTTCAAATTTTCCGCCCTGATAAAATGATGGCATATCCTTATATGTCTAGTTGTATATCACATATGATATACAACTAAAAACGAGCTGACAACACGACGAAGCGGTAACGACCATACTGGTCTTTCCTGAAATCCGGGGCCAATCCATACTTTTTGCTAAGAGCGGCGATTTTATCCTTTTCCGGCGTGTCGAACTCCATCCAGATTTCTCCGCCGGTGCTAAGATGGTTCTTTGCCTGCGCCAAAAACTTCTTTATAAAAAATAGTCCGTCCTTACCGCCCCAAAGGGAAGAAGCTTTTTCGTATCCAACGACCGAAGGATGAACCTTCTTTTTGCGCGCAAGCGGGATATACGGCGGGTTGGCCAGAATAAAATCGTATTTCCCGCGGATGTTCTTAAAAACATCCGAATTAAACACTTTATACCGTTTTGTCGAAATTTTGTTCAAGCGCAAATTCAGTTTTATTTGATTAACCAAAACCGGGATGTATTCGCCGAAATCCACCTTCGCGTGTTTCGCGTGGGCCAAAACGGCAATGCCGATAGCTCCGGAGCCGGAGAAAACATCCAGCACTTTGGCGCTTTTCTTTTTTTTGATTACCTTGATTGCCTGCTCGGTCCAGTATTCCGTTTCCGGCCTCGGGATAAGAGGCGTGTACCGTAAATCAATCCGGCACTTCAGAAAGGGCATCCAGCCTATGACAAAATCGAGGGGCTCTCCCCTCTTTATCCTTTCCGCGTCCTTTAAAAATTCTTTCTGCCAATTACCTTTATATTTATCTTTGAAAAGGAGTTGGAGATCTCTTTCTATATTTGCCATGTTGTCTTTTATCGTTAGGATAGGCTCGCTGCCGCTACAAACTACTCACTACCCACTAATTTTATTTCTTTTAATATTTCGTATTCCGCTCCGGAGTGCTGGAGTTTGGATTCATAAAGCGCCACGCTTCCGACCTCCATCTCCCAATCCACACTATCATTCAAATTTTTGTCAGGGAGATTCTCGAAATCTTCTTCCTTAAACCTAGCGATGGTTAAATGCGGACTATAGGACCTGATGTCCAGCCTTTGGCCGAAAACAGCTTCGGCGGCGGTTTTCAAACGGATCATCGCCTCCCGGTCGTAATCTTCCCCTATGGTCCAAACCAGCCGCGGTTTAGCGGGGTTGGTGCCGAAAGTCACTTTTTTGAATTTTATTTTTATGGGTCCGGTAGCCTTCGCCAAGTCATCCAGCTTATCCATCCAGCAATCCAAAGTTTTCCCTGCCTGCCGGCAGGCAGGCGCGTACCAAGGCTGCACGAGCGTAATATGGAGTCCGTTTCCGGAAACCCAGCGTAGCGGCCAATCTTTATAGCCCTCCGCCCACAGGGAGATTTTTTCTTTTAACTCTTCGGAGGCAGGAATGCCTAAAAATACGCGAATCATACAAACATGATTAAAGGATTGGAAAACTCGGTCAAGCAAAGGCGCCGTCCTATTTAAAGAGGTCCATGAAGAATGCGACCGCGAACCAGATAATTGAGGCCATAATGGCTCCGGCTATAAATCCGGTAAGCGTCGAAGCCCGGAACCTTCCGATTTTAAATTTATATTCGCGACCTTCGTTCGAGCCAAATTCGTCTCGGATTTTGTTTTTATCCATAACTTAATTCTACCATAGCAATCTAAGCACCTCGTAAACTCCTATAATCGCCGCGGTTTCGGCGCGTAAAGTAAGCTTCCCTAGGCCCGCCATAACAAACTTGGCCATTTTTGCCGAATTCACTTCAAACTCATCCCAACCGCCCTCCGGGCCTATAAATATGCCGATGGTTTTTCCGTGGACAGTTTTAGGAAGGCTAAGCTGGTGCCCGCCTATGTTAAAAAATATATTTAACTTGTTGGCGCTTGCCGCGGCGACCGCTTCCTTGAAATCAATTTCTTCCCCGAGTTCAGGAAGAACGCTCCGGCCGGATTGTTCCGCCGCTTCTTTTATTATTTTCTCCAAGCGGTCCCGTTTAATCCCTAGTTTAACCGTCCGCCCGGTTATAACCGGCACAATTTTGGAAACCCCCACTTCTACGGCTTTTTGCGCGGCCAGTTCAAAATTTTCTTTTTTAAGTATCGCCAGATATAAAATTACCTTGGTTTCTGATTCAGCGGAACCAGTCAGGATTTCCAGAATTTTTACTTCAACCGCCTCCTTATCGAAAGAAACTATTTCCGCCCTCGCCTCCAGATTTTTTCCGTCGCTTAAAATTATTTCTTCGCCGGGCATAAGGCGCAAAACCTCCCGCACCTGGTGCGCCAACTCCCTATCGGCTATCCAAAACTGCTTAGCTTCGAGCGGAAATCTGCCGATAAATCTATGTGCCATCCCTCACCTAATAAAGAATTTTTCTTCCCGCGATTGACCTTTGCATGTCATAGTATTTAAAAATTAAATTTGTCGCTAATTATTTGTCTGAAATATTGGAAAAAATAAGCGTTCTTTATTGGGTGAGGGATTTTTTGGCTTCCATATAAAGAAAAAGCGGTATCTCAATCCGCGCCCTGTCTTCAGCTTTCGCCCTCGGACCGGACTGGCTCTTGCGGTTGGAGTTCCATTCTTCAAGGCGCGTCACGGCAAACCCGTTTTTGCCGAACGCCTTAAAGTAGTATTGGAGGGGCCGGTGGAAAGAGACTGTGGTGATTTCCGGAGCGTCACCGGGATGCATCTGTATTTTCGCTTTGGACTCGGAAAGGTACTCGTCGATTCTCCGGTATTGGATTCCGTTTTTCTCGTCATAGCCCCAGGAAGTGACTTTTGGATTCCTGAAAACCGGATGGTTCAACACTAGGCTGAGCGTTCCGCCGCTTTTTAACACCCGGGAGCATTCTTTTAAAACGGCGCCGGCGTCTTCTATATTTTGAAGTGCCAAAACGATTACCGCCTTATCTATGCTGCCGCTTTTTATGAAAGGAAATTTCTCCGCCGAAGAAACATAAAATTCCGCTCCTATCGCGGACTGCCTGGCGATTTCAACAAATTCGCCGG
>JAVHQZ010000142.1:0-1267 GCA_036171415.1 Minisyncoccota bacterium
AACTCGAGGGGCTGGAAGTTGCGACTCGCATGCCAATGCCTGGGACAGAAGAAGCTGAAATCCTGTCCCCAATCGCAATCGGGCCGTTTTCAAGGGAAACTTTGACCAAAACCCGGCCGGAGAGAGCGACGGGATAAGATGTTCCCTGAATAGAACCGAGCGTTATGGCGGAAGAAGTGGCGATAACGCCTATGAGCGGATTTGCCGTCGTGGTGGCTTTTTCAACAGTTTCCTTGCCGGTTGCGAAAATTATGTCCCCGGGTTCAAGTGAAGATAGAGAAAGATAATTTTCCGAAATTCCCCCCTGGGAAGCAATGCCGACGTTGCCGCCGCTTATCGTCATGGCGCCTATGCCGCCATGTTTCAAGTCAATAATCTGGCCAATCTCCTGTATGCCCTTAAGAGCCACGCCGGCAACGTCATAATCAGTAATCTGATATTCTGATTGTCCTAAGTCAAATAAATTATAAAAATCATCGGCAAATGGACCAAGATGCCTGTAAGGATCATTATTAGTAGCCGCGATTTCATCTTTATACTGCCACTCCTTGAGATTAAGTTGGGATATTTTATCTAAAACAAAAATATCTTTATATCTATCCTTCAAGCTTGAATTTGATGCTCGGTTAACATAATCTCCATAGCCCCGAACTGCTGTATTCCAGACATCAAGTTGGTATCCCGGACTCGCCGTCCCAATGCCGACATAGCCGCTGCCGAGAATAGTCATGCGAGTTTGAGGAGCATTGTCGGTGGTGCTGTAGTCGGCGGTAACAGACGTAACAGAAATATAGGCGTCATAGCCAGTACCGCCAGTGGTCCAGTAGTTATTGACGCTATAGCCGCTACCACTATTATAAAGATAAACACTTAAAATTGTACCATAACCATCGACACTGGTGACCTGAACTTGACCGTCATTATTACCCCCAACGAGTGTAAGAATATCATACTGAGTGTAACCGCTTCCGCCGGAAAGAGGAGTGTTATTTATGGTGAGAATGACGCCACCAACAGGGTTTGAATTGGCGGGGGCGGTTTTAAAATACATATTAGAAGCGACGTAACCAGTGGAAATACCGGAAGAAAGATAAAGATCGCCGCCGGTTTTGCTGGTTGAGCCGGCGGTGGCGCCGCCAACCTGAATAGTTAAATTATTGCCGGCAGTGTTACCAGTTAAATTTCTTTCGGTTCCAAAAGTTTGAGCAACCTGGCCGCCTAAGGAGAGGATGCTGCCCGGCGCCGTCGTCCCGATGCCGACGTTGCC
>JAVHQZ010000143.1:0-5497 GCA_036171415.1 Minisyncoccota bacterium
CTTGAATGCCAGGGAGTCCGATGTAGAGAACCCCGTTCGGATTCAGGAGGCGCTCGGCGCGGACATTATTTTCGCTTTTGACGAATGTACCTCGCCCATCGCCGACCACGCGTATACCAAGAAGTCGCTTACGCGGACGCACGAGTGGGCTAAAGAATCTTTGGACGCGCGGACTTCTCTGGGGCGCAAGAATCAAGCCATGTACGGAATCGTCCAGGGTGGAAAATTCAAAGACTTGCGCCAGGAGTCCGCGAAGTTCATTGGCTCGCTCCCGTTTCAGGGATTCGGTATCGGCGGGGAGTTCGGCGATGAAAAGAGGGTTATGACCGATATGTTGGGCTGGGTCTTTAAAGAGTTGCCCGGGGAGAAGCCCCGGCATCTTTTGGGTATCGGATATTTGGAGGACATCCGAAATATAATTAAGTCCGGCGTGGATACGTTTGATTGCATCGTGCCGACCCGCTTCGCAAGGCACGGAACGGCGTTTACATCCGGCGGTAAACTGGATTTAGGCAGGGGCTCAATGCTCCACGACAAAAAGCCGTTGGATCCCAAATGTGGCTGTGATGTTTGTAAAAATTATACGAGGAGCTATATCTCCCACCTCTCCAAGGCTAAGGAAATTTCAGCTTTAAGTCTTTTGACAGTCCATAACCTTTATTTTTTCAATAATTTTGTTGCCGGAATTAGAGAAGAAATAAAAAAGGGAAGGACATAGATCGAATCTTGCTTAATAACATATATGTTATTAAGCAAGATACTGAATGATTAGCTAGGCGAATGCAAAATATAGGAAAAGTTTTAAAAAAGTACGACTATCCGTTTCCGCCGGAGCTTGTTGCAAATAAACCGGCCCACCCCAGGGATTCGGCGAAACTCTTGGTATATGACCGCAAAACAAAAGCGGTAAATTTTGATACTTTCAAAAATTTGAATAGATATCTTCCGCCGAATGCGGTTCTTGTTTTGAATGATACTAAAGTTATTCCGGCAAGGCTTCCGTTAAAAAAAGAAACTGGCGGAATCGTTAAAATCCTGTATTTGGAGACCGTAGGCAATAACATAAAAGTGCTTTCGCCCAAGAAGCTTCGGGTCGGCGAAAAGCTCTGCCTCCCGGACGAAAGATATTTTAAGGTTCTCAGTATCAATTCCGGAGAGTATCTACTCACACCATCTTTTTCGGTTAAAGAAATATATCCGGTACTTCAAAAATACGGAGAAACGCCTATTCCTCCATATATAAAGAACATCCGCCTCACGGAAAATAAGTTAAGAGAAGAATATCAGACGGTTTTTGCGCGCGTCCTGGGTTCGGTCGCGGCTCCGACTGCCTCCCTGCATTTTACGAAAGAGTTGATTCAGAAGCTTAAAAAGCACGGCGCGAAAATCGTTTACGTGACATTGCATGTCGGTTTGGGGACATTCGCCCCGCTTACGGAGGAAAATATGAAAACGGGGAAACTCCATAGGGAATATTACGAGATTGGGGAAAAAGCAGCGGATGTCTTAAATAAGGCCAAGAAACAGGGGAGGTCGATAATCCCGGTCGGGACTACCGCTCTTAGGACCTTAGAATCCGCTGCTTCGGGAGGCCACTTAAAAAAACTGTCCGGTGAAACCACCTTGTTTATAAAAGAAGGGGATAAGCTCAAATTTACGGATGGACTCATAACCAATTTACATGTGCCGAAGTCCAGCCTTTTAATGCTCGCCTCCGCGCTTCTCGGCAGGCGCAAGCTTTTTGAGCTTTACCGGAGCGCAATCAAAAAGAAGTTCAGACTTTTTTCTTTCGGTGACGGAATGCTTATCCACTAGTGTTATAATATTTTTATGACATTTAAGGAATATCACGAGTTCGCGCAGAAGACGGCCATCTACCCGAACCGCGGGCATAATTTTGTTTACCCCGCATTGGGGCTTTCGGGCGAGGCGGGCGAGGTCGCCGAAAAAATCAAAAAGATTCTTCGGGACAAAAACAGTACGATGGATAAAGATTCCGCAACCGAGGTGGTGAAGGAGCTTGGCGACGTGCTCTGGTACATTTCCGCTATGGCCTATGAGTTGGGCGTTGATATGGAGGATGTGGCTAAGGCGAATATGGAAAAATTACATTCCCGCCGGGAGAGAAACATGATTCACGGAGATGGGGACAACAGATAAACCCCCACACCTATTTGTTTTACTTCCACCCGACATTCAAAGCCTGATTATGATAATAAGGCTGGATATATATAAATAATAATTTGTAAAATATGAGACGAAAATTAAAAATGTCGGAAAATAAATAGGTGTGGGGGTAAATGTCCAGGTTAATTTTTGATATAGAAACGGTCGGGGAGGACTTCGGAGCGTTAGACCACGCGACCCAGGATGTTTTGACCCGCTGGATAAAAAAAGATTCTTCAAGCGAAGAGGAGTATAAAACCGCGCTTGAAGAGCTTAAAGGGGGCATGGGTTTTTCGCCGTTGACCGGAGAGATAGTGGCTATCGGAGTTCTGGACTACGAAAAAAATCAGGGTGCGGTTTATTACCAGGCGCCCAATGGCAAGGACGAAGAGTTTTCGGAGAACGGAATAAAGTTTAAGCCGATGAGCGAGAAGGAGATGCTCAAAGATTTTTGGCAGGGAGCGAAACAATATGATGAGTTCGTAAGTTTCAATGGCCGGCAATTCGACGCCCCGTTTATGGCTATACGTTCCGCGGTGCACAAACTCCGTCCGAGCGTCGACCTAATGGAGGGAAGATATTTATATCAGCAGAAAGGAGTGCGCCACATAGATCTCTTTGACCAGATGACTTTTTACGGAGCTTTGAGGCGAAAGGGGGGCTTACATCTTTGGAGCCGGGCGTTCGGAATAAAAAGCCCCAAAGAAGACGGAGTGACGGGGGATGACGTGAGTAGATTATTTAAAGAAAAAAAATTTTTGGATATCGCGAGATACAACGTGGGAGACTTGCGGGCCACGCGCGACCTCTACGAATATTGGGATAAATATCTTAGATAGCGGGAGTTGGCAGTGAGCAGTGTTTAAAATATCAGGCAATAAAAGAGGCCCCCTTGCGGGGGCCTTTGCGGGAAGGTGCTACTGATTTGGGTTCGGTCCGTTTTTCGAGGCTTCGGCCGGACTATCCGGCGGTCCGGAGACCAGAGACTCGCTGTTCGTAGCTGCGGCGTTCGAAGCATAGCCGGAAGGTCCGGCGACGATATCCCAACCGGTCGCGGTTTTGATCCAGGTTCCATTTATCGCCCGGACGACATCGCCCGGAGAATAGGAAGGAGTTCCGTTCCAGACGCCCTTCCAGACCATCGCGCCGGACGAAGCAGTCGCCGGACTCGCGGTTTTGGGTAGCGTGTAGCCTACGATTTCCACGAGCGCGTAGGCTTCTCCGCCGTTTCTGATCTGGAGTTCGAACGCCTTGTGCGCCGGCGGGAAGCTCATGGGCGGAACCATATCCCTTAGCTGCACGATGGCCGTACCGCTTTTGGTTTCGTTGTTTCCAACGAAGACGATGGCGGGCAACCAAGCGCCCAAGAGGACGCCGCCGGAATCGGAAACGCTGTTCGGTGTCATGGTGTAGAACCCGGCACCCGGGAACATCCACATGCCCATGGGGATGTTTGTACCCCCATAGGCCGTGACGCGCACGACTGCATACTCGGCCGAATCAGGAACTCCGCAGTCGCCGACGAAGTACGAGCGGATCTCCTTATCCTGGAAGGCGGAGTGGTTCGTAACCGGCAGCAAGCACGCCTTCATGGGCACGTAGTTCACGTCCTGACCCTTCCGGGCTCCGAAGGTGAGCTCGAGCGAAAGCCGCGTGTTGGCGGCCGGAAGCTCGAACGGATTCGGGGCGGGGAGGATTGAGGCATAGATGCCGGCGGGGGAGCTCTGAGCGTACCCCGTACCCGCGATGGTGAGAAGGGCGAGGATGACGAGAATGGTGAATTTCTTCATTTCTTTCTCCTTTTCTTCCGGTTCAGTTTTTCGGTACGTGAATGTCGGGGTTGGTGCATGGGTTGTCCCAGTCTCTTGCCGCGAGAACCGCGGCGAGAAGTACGGAAAAGAACTTCATAATCAGATGCCTCCTTATTTATATTTTGCAGTTTTCAAACGGGTTTTCTAACCTGGAGAAACTGCCCACATTATATTTTTTTTAGAAAAAATGTCAATCCATTCGGCTTGCTAAGAATTACTCTGAGCCATGGCCGAACGAGCCAATATAAAAGCCCTCCGGTTTGCGGAGGGCTGAAATATCACTTTTTTTCCTGCGGTGGCTTCGCCGGAGGGGCTTGAGCTTCGATGAAGCTTCTTGAACCTTTGGACTTAATCTCTTCGCTCATTGTGTCCGGAGAGCGAGAATCGTATTTGAATATGACGCCGACAACTTTGTTATGGAACATGCGGATTTTTATTGCCGAAATTTCCTCAGTTTCGATTCCGGCATCCGTCCTCTTATTTACCCAAGTCCAAACGACCATAATATTTGTATGGTCGGCATCCTCCCTGGAGGCTTCTATCAATTCTTTATCCGGGGCGGCGAGGCTCTTGATGACAGCTCCTACCTCTTGGGCGTCCATCCCGATGTAAATCTTCTGGTACGCCCTCCGATGAGCTTCGCATCCCGGAAGGGCGAAGATTCTTTCCGTCAGATCGATGAAAGAAGGATTCTCTACAGGCTGTTTTTGATTCGAAGCCTTCGCCGCGGAAGAAAGAAACAGCGTGATCGCGAGAAGACAAAGAGCGATGACTACAGCGCGCATTCCTAGAGATTTCATATTCAATTCCTCAGTTAGATTGAAATTAGCTGTTCATATAATCCTCTTAAATAATTTCGGAGTCAATAAAGGTTAATCCTTTGTTTCAACTTCGCTCGAACGAAATAAAAATTTATTTTCATTCCACTTCTCGTTTGTTGAAATAAAAAAAGAGCCCCCGGATGGGGGCTCAAAAAAGAACTAATTACTTGTCGGTTGCAGGAGCGACCCACTCGCCGGTCAGGGAATTCTGACAGGTCGAGCAGCCCATGCAGATCTTGAAGTCATTCCAAGAGCCGCACTTCGAAGCGCAGTATGCAGCCTTGTCGTCGCCCTTCGGACCCTGGGGACCCATCGGGCCCATAGGACCGGTTGAACCGGTAGCGCCCTTCGCTCCGGTAGAGCCGGCGGGACCTTGAGGACCGATGGAACCGGTCAAACCGATTGGGCCGGCATCACCCTTCGGGCCGACCAGACCCTGGGGGCCGGAAGGACCGGTCAAGCCAATTGGACCAACCGGACCCTGAGGACCGGACGGACCAGCCGCGCCAGTGAGACCGATAGGACCCTGCTGACCCTGAGGACCGATTGGGCCAGTCAGGCCAATCGGTCCGATAGAGCCGGTGTCACCCTTCGGACCCTGTGAACCAGTCGGGCCGGCGGGACCCTGGGCACCGGTAGCGCCAGTCACGCCGGTATCACCCTTGTCGCCCTTTGAGCCCTGAGAACCAGTAGCTCCAG
>JAVHQZ010000144.1:0-2072 GCA_036171415.1 Minisyncoccota bacterium
TGGATAAACGGCATCGGTTTTCTTCTCTTAATAATTCTCATGGCCGTCGTGACCGTCCGCGACATCGCGAGATTGTAAAAAAAGAAAAGGAGCCCTTTTAGGGGCTCCTGTGTTTGGGCTTCTCGGCGGCTATTTCTGCGGCCAGTCCGTGTTGCGACCGGGCTTCGGCTTGAAGGTCACGAAGTATCCGACCGTGATGCCGTAGGCGGTATTACCATCATCACCAGCCATCGCAGTCACTTCCAGATCCGGGTGCGCTTTCAGAAAGTGCGACAGTTCGTTTCCGAAGTCCTTCATTCTCCACGGGAAGTAATAGACGCCGTTTCCGTAGTCTACGACCCTGTTCGTCACCACTATCGGATTCGAACTCGTAACGTTTTTCGGGTCAGAAGCGTTGCTACCGCATCCGATGGCGCCGAGAGAGACGACGACGAGAACTAGAAGAGTAGCGAGAGTCTTTTTCATAAATCCTCCTATTGTTAAGGTTCTGGCTAACGCGCGGATTATAGCATAAAAACATCTATTTTGTCAATGCATTGCTTCGGTGAATTCCTCACCCAAGCCCAAAACAATCGACTAGAAAGGGGAATATCATGGCTTCCGAGAAGAAGATGGTTTCCATCCAGGGGCTCGACAAGGCGGCGGTTCTCGCGGCTCTCTACAACGCTTCGCATCCCGCAGGGATGGGATTCCTGCAGGCCAAGTACACTCCGATGACCGTCGAGGAGGCCCAGCAGCATCTCGGGGTCGGCGACGACCACAACCGGATGTTCGGGGACAGGATGAACCGGGGGTGCTACTACTTCGACTACCTGAATGGGTCGGGCCCTGAAGGTCAATCTCTCGGGCGGTGAACAACTACCTTTCGAGCCACGGAGGAGAAAACATTCCTTTCATGCCCACGCTCTGGGACGAGAAGGGGGAACTGGTCGCGACAACGGTGGCCGAACCGCCCTACGCCCATGAGCTCACCTGGATCTGCGGATCCGCGGTAGGGTCTACCGAGGAGTTCATTCGTGTTTAAAAATATAGAAGTAGCAGCCGTGGGCTTAACCCCGCGGCTTTTTTATTAATTTACGGTTTTTCTAAGAATTTCTCATCCTTCACCCGCCCATTCTAGCCTGCTATGATGAATCATAGTGATAAATTTGTGGCATGGATAAAAATAAACTAATTAATCTGCCGAATATAAAGTTATTCGCGACTCGCAAAGAGTGGGAGGAGGCTTGTTGGCAGAAAATAGTGGATTCTCCGGAAATAATTGGGCTTCTCGCGGCGGCCAGCGAAAGGCACAATTTAGTTCTGCGAGTGGCAGCTATGAATGAGTTATTGGTCGGCAAAAGCTATCGGGAGATAGGAGATTCACTTTGGCTTTCTCCGCAAACCATAAGCGGTATAAAGAAAATATTGGATGGAGAAAAATATAAAAGTTATACGGAAAGATTCCGTCTTGAAGGGAGAAAGGATAAATACAGCTCCGGCACGATTCAGGCAGCCGGCGTATCTGCAAAAAAGCGTATTGGTCGTATTCAAAAAACAAAGTACGGCACCCTCCACCACCCAAGCTGACCGCCATGATGAATCATAGCGCTGGAATTTTTATGCAGGAGCTGGTAATATGTAGGTATGAATAAGAAAACAAGAGTAGTCAGGAAAAAGCACGCGAAAAAGACCGCCAAGCGAAAGGTCTCGCTCCGCTACCGCGGATAATAAATACAATAAAAATATGAACGAAGGAACAGTAATTGACGGATAGCCAGGTACGCTTAAATACAAAAACACCCCGAGAGGGGTGTTTTTGTATCAACGTCCGTGGTTAGCGTCCGCCTTCTCTCGTAGAGGTGGAGTTGCCTTCCATCGGTTTGGTCGAGGTGGACATGGTCCGCGCCCTCACCATGCTCGCGAGGATAGTGTCTTGTGCTTTATTCCAGACTCCGCCCACTTGAGCGAAGAGACCGTTAGAAAGGCCCGAGACGGTAGTGCTCGCTCCGTTCACCCAAACTTTCGCGTCGGCGTTAACGGTGACCTTGGAGGTTTTTCCGTTCTTCTGGCTAAGCGTGAAGCTCGAGCCG
>JAVHQZ010000144.1:2172-5454 GCA_036171415.1 Minisyncoccota bacterium
TAAAATAAAAGTCTGGCTTAAATCTTTTATGTACAAACCTTTTGAAGAAACCCTAAGCTTTGACGACGTACTCCTCGTTCCGCAATATTCGGAAATTCTTTCCCGCAAAGAAGTTTTCTTAGGTACGCGCCTTTCGAAAAAAACCAGGCTAATTTTGGATATACCGATAATTTCCGCGAACATGGATACCGTAACCGAATCCAAAATGGCGATACTTATGGCAAGGATGGGCGGACTCGGAATCATCCATCGGTTTTTGGATGTTAAGGAGCAAGTGGCGGAAGTTAAGAAAGTAAAAGCGCAAAACCTTATCGTCGGCGCGGCGGTGGGCGTAAAGGAGGGGGAGCTGGAGCGGGCGCACGCGCTCGTGGATGCCGGAGCGGACGTTTTGACCCTGGACATCGCCCACGGTCATTCCAAATACGCGATGGAGAAAGTCAGATATTTTAGAAAACAGTTTCCTAAACTTTTTATTATCGCCGGGAACGTCGCGACCGCGGAAGGTTTCAGAGATCTGGCGGAAGCGGGAGCGGACGCGGTCAAAGTCGGTATCGGCGCGGGCTCCATTTGTATTACGAGAGTTATAACGGGTTTCGGCATCCCGCAGATGTCCGCAGTTCTGGAGTGCGCCCCTATCGCGGAAAAAATGGGCGTGGGGCTTATCTCCGACGGAGGCATCAAAAATTCCGGCGATATCGTTAAGGCCATGGCGGCAGGCGCGGATGCGGTAATGGTCGGGAATATTCTGGCGGGCACGGACGAAGCTCCGGGAGAAGTGATGGAACTTCACGGCAAGAAATATAAAACCTACAGGGGTATGGCTTCGCTTCAGGCGAATTTGAACTGGCCTGGCAGGAACAAAAAACAGGACGAGATAGTGGAAGAAGGCGTTCAGGGCTACGTGCCCTATAAAGGGCCGGCGGAAAACGTGGTCAAGAAAATGATTGGCGGAATGCGCTCCGGCTTCAGCTATTCGGGAGCGAGAAATATTAAGGAGCTTCACGCCAAGGCGAAGATTGTTCGCATAACCGCCGCGGGCTTGAGGGAAAGCAATCCGCACGATATCTACTTGAATGGCAACGGGGGATAGGGTAGTCTGATTTTAGTTATTAAAAAGGAGGCATCGTGGAGTCTGAATTTATTTGCCCGGGCTGTAAAAATCCGGCAACCGAATACCACACCAGCGGCGATAGAAAATATGCCACCCAGGTTCTACGTATTCCATATTTCCTTTGCAGTAGATGTCTTTTCGTGCACATAAATATGCCGCTCATGCGGGAATGTGTTCGTGAGTGGTGGCGAGACAACATAAGACCAAGAAAAGCAGGTCCTCTCAAATTTTTCTATGACGATACGGTTAGTTATTTAATCAAAGATATAATCCCGTATTTCAAGAATCGTGGATATAGAATGGTTAAATTTAAGAAACGACCGTTGAAACGAATTTAGAAATAGCCCTTCCTGGGCTATTTATTTCATATCTGCGCCGACGGCTTCGGAGATGTGTTTGAAGCCGTCCTTTTTTAGGAGTTCCAGAAGGCCGAGGTTTATCTGCGCGATAAGTTGAGGGCCTTCGTAGATAATTCCGGTTATAAGTTGAACCAAGCTCGCTCCGAGTTTTATTTTTTTATACGCGTCTTCCGCGGAAAATACTCCTCCGGAACCGATTATGACCAGTTTATTGCCGTAGTGTTTATACGCGAAACCGATTAGTTCATTAGAGCGTTTTTCCGTCGGCTTGCCGCTGAAGTTTCCTTTGCCGTGCACGGCAACCTCGCTCGGAATAAGGTCGGGATGTGTTCGGTCCTTCTGGAGATTTCCGAATATCACTCCGGCAACCGGAAATTGTGCGGCTGTATCAAGCATTTTTTTAACTTCTTCATCCGGTTCGCTTATCGGCATCTTTATAAATAACGGACGGGTAAGTTTCACGGCAAAAACCGCGGCGAGAAGCGCTTTAAGATTTTCCGAAGGATAAAAACTTACCGGGCTTTTCAAATTCGGACAGCTTATATTCAGTTCGTAGTAAACGAAGGGTGCGTGGAAGTCTTCCACGATTCGGAAGGCGGCAACAACGTCACTTACGGCGCTGTCCTGGGTTTGGTCGGCCTTATTGGTATTGCCGATACTTATTCCGATGGGTATAGAGAATTTATAATTTTCCAGCTTGGAAATAATCACCCGAACACCTTTATTTTTAAAACCCTTGTTTACGAGAAGCGAGCGGGATTTTTTTAATCTGCCGAGGCGCGGTCCGGGGTTTCCTTCATATGCCTCATTGGTGATAGTGCCGATACTCCCGAAACCGAAGCCGACGCTCGGTAAAATCCTGGTAAGCTTGGCCTTATAGTCGAAGCCGGCCGACAAACCCATAGGGTTCGGGAAATGTATCTCGGCTAAGGTTTGTTCCAAAGCGGGGGACTTAACCTGCCAAAGCCCGGCAATAATGCCCCTAAGCGGAGCAATCTTCCCCAGTATCTCGCCCACGTTAAGGATAAGATTATGAACCTTTTCCGGGTCAAAACAGAAAAAAATAGGCTTCCAGATCCATTTGTATTTCCAGGCGGAGACGGCAATCAGAATTTTTTTCACAACGTAATTGTAAACCATCCCCGGGTATTTCCAAAAGACTAATTCGCTGGTATTATGGGACACATGAATCCCGTAGTAGAATTGTGGTAAAGCTTTGCTTTTCGTGATTCCGCTTTGGGTAGAGGCAGCCAGTTATGAATAATCGTCAGTATTAAATAAGTCGAATAAATTAATAAATCACAATTTCACTACGGGATGAAAAAGAAGCAAATAATGACCGCGGTAGTCGTCCTCGCCTTTCTCTCTCTTATAGTAAGTTCTGTTTTTGTCGGCGGACAGAGCATAAAAGCGCCTCAAACCGCAAATGTCGACAACGCGGCTGAAACCAATACAAACCAAAACACTCCAAACGTGCAGCATTTAATAACCATTAAAACCAAACTCGGAGACATCCAGTTTGCCACTTACGATACCGATGCTCCGAAAACAGTTCAAAATTTCATTGACCTTGCCAGCAAAGGTTTTTACAACGGAATTATTTTTCACCGCGTGATTAAGGGCTTCATGATTCAAGGCGGAGACCCGACCGGCACCGGCACGGGCGGACCGGGCTACAAATTCGCGGATGAATTGAATCCCGCGACCCCATCCTATCAGGCCGGATATAAAAAAGGCGTCGTGGCTATGGCCAATGCCGGACCGGACACGAACGGCAGCCAGTTCTTTATCATGCTTGCGGACAATCCGCTT
>JAVHQZ010000145.1:0-1235 GCA_036171415.1 Minisyncoccota bacterium
TGAGGAAGACACCGCTGGGTTGAACAACCCGAGGGCGGGTGCAGGTCGGACCGCCGGGTCAAAGAAAGAAATGCATGTCAAATGGGTGCTGCGGGATGATCTATCCGATTCCACACGTGCTATGGTGAAGGAACAACTATTGGCATCTGGGTTGTCGCAATCGCTTGTTGAATCCTTGTGATCAGGATTGATGGATCTGCATGCATTTCGGATTCCCACACCCGCACGACCTGGAACCCACAAGCCTTCATGTAGGCATCTTGGGATACATCCAATGCCATGCGTTTCTGTTGACGACGGTCGGTAGCATTGTACTTGCTGGGGTGTCCGTGCCAGTAGTCACCATCGAACTGAATGGCAATGGAGTGGTTGGTCAACATTGCGTCCACGACAAATTTGCCCTTGAAAGCGTATTGCGTTTCATACCTGATGCCCGCCTTAGTCAACGTATCACACCCCAAAGTTTCAAGACGGTTGGGGCTGAGATTTTGTTGCAAAACCTGCATTCGGATCAAACGGGCCTTGTTCTCGGGATCTTTGTCTCGGCATGGAATGGAACAGTAGACGGGATTGGTTTTCTTCCTCGACGGGGGCCAGTAGAACTTCTGGTGGCACATCTTGCAAGTGTATTCATCCTTGGGTTTTCTGGTCCATTCATGTTGACATTGGATCGAACAAAGGGAACGATCCTATCTCGCATGCCCCTAGTGAATGGTTGCCCACATTGAAGGCACGTTTTATGGATCTCCTCAGGCTTACGTGCTCGGTAGCAATCCAAGGAACAGTAGATGTGGTCCGCATGATAGGACAGGACTTGAAAATCCTTGCCACACTCGACGCATACCTTGGTCACTTCGCGAATCCGACTTTTCCCCGAACACTTCATAGAGCAGAACTTCGACCCGATGGTTTTAGGGGTATATTGGATGTGACACACCTCACAGGTGTAATTGGGCTTGAGTACTGCTTTGGTGTGTGTAAGGTAGCATGGCCTGGAGCAATACTTCTTTCTGGGGGTCTGAGCTTTCAAAGATTCCATGACATTGAGGGCATGAAGGCATAGGAGGTTCCTTATGGCGTTGCAACGGGATCAAATCCCTGATTCACTGATCGACTACTTTGTCGAACAGGAAGTGGAGGTTCGGGTGGGAGTTGTACACAACTTTCACCCCACATAGTGAAGCCTATCGCCCTGATGGTCCGGCTACTTGCAGACGTTCCCAAGGATGAGGGGC
>JAVHQZ010000146.1:0-5375 GCA_036171415.1 Minisyncoccota bacterium
TCAACGCTAAAATTCGCCTCGCCTCTGGATGTCCACTCCACCAGAGAATGAACAACCACTTCGTTTACGTTCGGCATACTCACACTTATAGTTCGTTGAAACGGCGTTCTAGCGCCCGCTTGGTCGTAGCCGTATTGGTTGTTTGTAAAATAAATATTGCGAACCACGGTCACGATGGGAGTTAGGGAAAGACTTTGAAAATCCGCTTCAAAATTTCCGTTGCTGAATCCTTCGTTCCAGCCGACTTTCTTTATGGCGTTAGAGTCCAAAATATTTTTGGTTATTTCTATCCCCTCCTCGGCTAGATAGGTGGCGGTGTAGTTATCGGAAACTACGCGGTTCAGGCCCAGCGCCCGGGAAAGAAGCGTCGTAACGCCCAAAAAACCGACCGTAAGAATACCCAGCGCCACAAGCATCTCAATTAAGAGCTGTCCGCCTCGGCGAGCCCTTGGCGAGACTGGCCCGCTTTGCCGGTGCTTCCCGCCTAGGCCCGGCGAGGTAAGCCAGGTCTCCAAATTTTTATTTTTATTTTTTTTCATTTCTGCCGTCTTCTGTATTCTATTCCCAGTCTATCGCGCTACCGTGCCGAAAGCGACCTGCCCGGAGGGGCTGACTCTCACGGAACTAGCGGAGAGCGGATCCGCTCCCACGATTATAGTCACGCTGGAAATTGCGTCGGGAAACGGAACCGCTCCGCCCACCCTCCAAATTAAAGTCGTCGGATCCGGCGGAAGAAATAAAATGTCGGAAAAGCTCTGATCTCCGACCGTGAACTTGTATTCCAAACCCGGAGACAGCGTATAGGTTTCGCCGGGCTTAACCATGTAAAAAGCGGGGTTGCCCGTCTCAATAGCCCCTTGGTCGATTTTCCCGCAGTCGTTGACCCCAGGATTATAGCTAAAAAGAAAATAGCTTTTCGCGGCATAATCTATATGTACGCCGTAGCCGCAGGGCGTCCCCGCTTCGCCGTAAGTGGCGATAGCCAAAGATTTGGCACGCAATATTACTTGGGAAAGTTTCGCGGACTCAACATAAAGCGCTACTTGGGACCGGCCCTTCGAAGAATAGGTGAGCACCATGCCCGACAAAAGAGAGGTGATAGCCACAACTATTAAAACCTCGATTAGGGTAAACCCGGAATTAGTTTGTAGTTTGTAGTTTGTAGTGGGTAGAGAACTACAACCATTAGATCTTTTCAGCTTTCTATTGTTTACTTTGTTATTCATTCTTTTGTTTTTACCACACACCATTCACTACCAACTACTCACTGATTATTATAAATAAAGTATGCCGAAATATTTATCCACAATTTGATAGCCAAAAAGGAAAACCAGGGCCGCACCAAGCGCTATAAAAGGTACGAAGGGCACTGCTGTCTTCATGTTCTTACCCTTGAAGAGCAAAAGCAATCCGCCGACTATCGCGCCCAAAATAAAGGCGAAACCGATCGCGATAATGGCGTCCGGCCAGCCGAAAACCAAAGCGAGGCCCAAAGAAAGCTTCAGGTCGCCGAAGCCTATTCCCTTGCCTTTGGTTATCAAAGAAAGTAATCCGAAAAAGAGTGTTAGCAAAACGAGCGCGAGCAAGCGGCTTGCCCAGGGCGAGCCCTGGAACCCAAACAATAACGCGTAGTGCCCGATAAAAGACGAACTGGTTACCCCGAGCATATTGAGCGGGAAAACAAAGGTCGCCAAGGCACCCAAAATTATAAGCGCGAGACTGCCTTCGTCCGGAACGAGCTGCAGGCGAAAATCAATAAAAGCCAAAAGCTGGAGGGTTATAAAAATCAGAACCCAGAGAATAACTTGAGGTGAAAAAAAGGAAATAGCCGGATAGGATATGGCCGCGATTTTGTCCGGCACAAGCGCGAAAATTAGACCGGTCGTAAGTTCACCCAAGGGATAAAGCCAGCTTATTTTTGTTCTGCAGTTCCGGCACTTTCCGCCCTGGATGACGAAACTTATTATCGGAATTAGCTCGTACCAGGAAAGTTCTTTTTTGCACTTCGGGCAAATGGAGCGCCCACCCAGGGTTTTTTTGGTAAGTAAAAACTCGTCCGGATTGTAGCGGGTTACGAGAACATTCAAGAAACTTCCGATCGCCAGACCGAAGATAAATCTGATTATTAAATCCATTGTCTAATCCTCAAGTGATACCTACAGGCCAATACAGTAATATTGGGATGTCGCATCCGCGCCACAGTCCAAACTTTGAGTTACGGCATTGTTTCCTCTTAGCGAGCCCTTTAATAGGCTGCTACCTACTTCTTCGAGCGTAGCCCGGAGAACATAAGACGAGCCATCGGTGCTTTTATACTGATAACCGTCGCCGGAAGCTGGATTTCCCCTGGAATCGGTCGGGAGATTATTTGTCCCGATATCTCCGCCAATAAGCGTAGCTTCCACAGTTGGCCAATCCGACGCAAGGTTCCCGCTGGGATAAGAACCGGTTTTGCCGTAGTAAAGTTCAAGCGCGGTCTGCACCTGCCTTAAGTCCGCCACCCTCCGGGAGTCTCTGCCCCGTTTTTGAGCCGGACCGATACCAACAACCACGATAGAAGCCAAAATACCGATGATGGCGACGACAATGAGCATTTCGATAAGAGTGAAACCGCGTTTAGAATTTAGCATGTAGAATTTAGAATGTAATATTTGAACCTTTTATAAATTGTATCATATTTGATTTTAGCGTGCCATGCGACCCCCCATTTTCTATATTCTACATTCTATATTCTGATTTATTGTATGGATGCGGTGAGCTGGTAGAGCGGGAGGAGGATGGAGGCAAAAAGCGCCGCCACCATAACGCCGATGCCAATCATCAAAACCGGCTGGATCAAATCCACCAGGTTATTCACGAGCGAGTCCGCCTCGCGCGCGTAGAAGTCGCCGATACGAACCAAGATTTGGTCCACTTGGCCGGTCGTTTCACCGACGGAAATCATCTGGGAAACAAGCGGCGGAAAATAATCCGGCCGTCTCGCAATGGCCTCGGCTAAATGTTCACCTTGGCTTACCTCCTCGGCCACCTGATGCAGCGCGTCTCTATATATTATATTGGAGATTGTCTGCCCCACTATCTCAATGGCCTGGGTAATCGGCACGCCGCCTCTTAAAAGCATGGCGGTAGTGCTCGCGAAGCGGGTAAGGGTGAGCGGGACATATATCCTTTTGACTATGGGAAGCCTTATTTTTAAATCATCCTTGAAGGCCTGTCCCTCGTCCGTCCGCAAATAATCCAAAACTATGGTGACGATAATAACAAGAACGAAGACCAGGCCGATCCACCATTTGGTGATAAAGTTTCCGGCGCCCAAAAGTATCTGGGTAAAAAGCGGCAGGGTTACTCCGGATTGCTCAAAGACCGGAACGATTTGCGGGAAAACGAAGGTGAGCATAATTATGACAACGACGGCAAAAAGCCCGACAACGATAAGCGGGTAAATCATCGCGGACTTGGCCTTGCCCGCCAGGGCGGCTTCTTTTTCCAAATAATCGGCCAAAAAGCCCGTAACTTTATCCAGGTTCCCGGTGACTTCGGCCGACCGGATCATGCTTACGAAATATTCCGGAAATATTCCTTTTTGCCGTTCGAGCGCCTGAGAAAAAGCGAGTCCCGCGTCGAGGTCTTCTCTAATCTGAAGCGCCGCCTCTTTTAAGGCAGGATGAACGGTTTGTTTCTCCAGAGTTTTTACAACCGAGGTCAAGGGCAGCTGCGCTTCCATAAGAATTGCCAGCTGTCGGGTAAAAACCACAAGGTCGGACCGCTTTACGCGGCCGAAATAGCTGGCTACCCGGTCGTACCAGCGCGTCTTCTCGATTTCCTCTATGGAAAGTACGAAGAGATCGTGGCCGGTCAGAACCGTAAGCGCCGTGTCTTTATTCGCCGACTCCACAAAGCCGGTTTGTTCTTCCCCTTCTTTAGTTTTGGCCCGGTATTTGAATTTCATGCCGATTTTACATAAATTTTCGAACTCGACAGCAGTGATGAAAATTTATCTGCAAAATCGAGCATCGAGCACATAATTATAAAAAGCTATGTTCCAATCTCACTTTAAGGCGCCTGACAGATTGGCCGCGTTGCTTGAGCTTAAGCTCCCGCACGCGCGCATCTTGTTCCGCACTATATGCTTCATAATACAATAATTCAGGATTTTTGGCATGGTGCTCCAGAAGGCGCCGCTTTAAATCCTTGGTGTAACCTATATAAATTTCCTTTGTCTTTTTGTTCCGCAACAAATAGACGTAATACATAAATATGTGCTCGATTCCGCTTGAGCGTTGGAATACCAACGCTCAATGCTCACATTCTTTCCAAAAGTATGCGGAGTTCGGACGGGTTCATGGAATAGAGCTCCGCGCTCTCGAGCGAGATAACTTTATTTTTCACCAGATTGGCGAGGGCGCGGTTTAAGGTAATCATCCCCTCCTGGAGCGAAGTTTCTATTACCAAATCTATCTGATAAACCTTCCTCTCCCGGATAAGGTTTCGGATGGCCGGGTTCACAATCATGATTTCCATGGCCGGAACTCTGCCGCCGCCTATTTTCGGCAACAACCTCTGGGAAATAATAGCTACGAGGGTAGAGGCGAGCTGGGAAATAACCTGAGACTGCTGTTCGGCGGGGAAAGAGTCAATGATGCGGTCAATGGTCTGGGAGGCGGAGTTGGTGTGGAGGGTCGAGAAAACCAAGTGGCCGGTCTCCGATGCGGTCATCGCCGTCGCGATACTCGTCGCATCGCGCATTTCACCGATCATAACCACGTCCGGGTCTTGGCGGAGAACCGTACGGAGTCCGAGGTCAAAGCTCGGCACATCCGAACCGACTTCTCTCTGGGAAATTATGCTTCTGTCCTGGGTAAACAAATATTCAATCGGGTCTTCAACGGTAATCAGATGGTCTCCTCTCGTGTGATTCACCTCATCCAAAAGCGCGGCGAGGGTCGTGGATTTTCCGTGTCCGGCCGGACCCACTACCAAAACAAAACCCTGAGAGAGTCTCGCGAAGTCGTGAAGAATCGACGGAAGGCCGAGTTCTTCCACGGTGCGGATGCGCGAAGAAATCAAACGGAGCGCCGCGGCCAAATATCCCCGTTGGTAATAAACGTTGATACGAAAACGCACCTTGTCCTCAAAACTGTAGGCAAAGTCGATTTGCCGTTCTACCTGCAACTTCTGCTTTTGCTCGGCGGTCGTGAGAGCGCCAATCAAACCCTCGGCAACTTCCGGAGTCAAGATTTCTTCCTTGGCGATAGGCACCAAAATTCCGTCTACCCGGAGGGTCGGCCGACGGCCCACGCCCAAATGCAGATCGGAGGCGTTCTGCCTGGCCGCGGTAACCATCAACTCTTTTAATTTCTCTACGAAATCCATTG
>JAVHQZ010000147.1:0-3078 GCA_036171415.1 Minisyncoccota bacterium
CTGTCTTTGGAACTTGGGATAAGTATAGGAAAATGTAGGTTTTTGTCAACCCCGTAGTGAAACTTTGGGCGGATTATTTCCGAT
This sequence comes from Minisyncoccota bacterium, assembly GCA_036171415.1. Taxonomy (GTDB): domain Bacteria; phylum Patescibacteriota; class Minisyncoccia; order UBA6257; family 2-01-FULL-56-20; genus LiPW-15. The sequence goes on from JAVHQZ010000147.1 coordinate 85, forward strand.
GTGCGCGCTTGGCGCTACCCAAAGTTCTACTACGGGGTCAAATAACCGAAGCTTGTAAAATCTGGGGCTTGAAATATGATACAAATAGCATAATTTCCTTGAAAAAGAGGGTTATATGAGTGAAGACAGTCCCCTTAGTAACCAGAATCAGGCAGTTCGCGACACCGCAAAAGAAATCGCCCGGCGGATACTAACCTATGTCGCTAATAAGGAAAACGGCATATCCGACCTCATGAAAGAAACCGGGAAGGCCGGCTTCGTGGTAGAAGTCTTAGTGGTCCTAAAGCCGAATGCGATTCAGAAATTCGTCCCGGCGGAAAAGCCAAAATTTAACGCTCGCGAAGTAGCCCCGGAAAGGCCGGGCCGGGCGGAACTGCAAACCGCCTCGGACATGGGAATCAGCCTGGACGATGTCGAGTCCGTGGAAGCGCAAGTTCAGATAACATCCTACGAGGCAGTTCTTCGCGACTTGCGCGAAAGAGCCACGAAACTTTCCCCGAAGGTGCGGGACTGGGTGTGTAGATATGTCTCCTACACATTTCCGCAATTAAATGTCCGGGCCCCGGGTCCGAAACATCTTTCCGATGACAATATCTGGGTTGCAAGGCTTGGCAACATGATTTCAAAAATGATGACGCTCCCCGACCCGCAAAAGAAACTGGAGATTCTCCTTTCGCACATGGAAAGACTGAAGAACGAATAACGTAGTCCGTCCCGCATCTGCGGGACGGTTTTTTATTCCAGATTACCCGTCAAAAAACCATCGTCTGGTCTCGTTAACGAGACCAAGTAAAATTGATATAATATAAAATATATGTCTAAGATTCCGAAAAATAAGCTTAATCCGAAATTAAAAAATGATGCCGCAAGCAAGGTGGCGGCGGAACTTCAGCGCATATCTTCACGCGAGGCCGCGGACAAATTTTTGGACACATTTTTTACCGATGGCGAGAAGGATCACATATTGCGGAGAATCGGAGCGATGATTCTGCTGTCTAACGGCAAAAAATACAGGGACATAAAGGAGGAGCTTCAAATATCTAGCAACACATTGAGTTATGTCCGGGACATTATGCTCGGTCGAGGTTATGGCAGAAATCCGGAAAGGCACAAGGTCCGCGCCGCGCGTCCCGCCGTTCCGAAAAAAAGCCGGAGATTATTTCCGAAATACTATAAAGGCGCAAAAAGCATCATCTGACCCTTGGTCTCGTTAACGAGACCAAGCAGAATGGTGCCGATATTATCCTTTAATCGCCTCCGCTTTGTAGCCCAATTTTTCTATAATCTTCACAATCTTTTCGGTAGAAATCGCGGATTCGTCGAAAGTTACTTCCGCCTCGCTTTTGGCGTAACTCGCTTTTACTTTCTTGACCCCCGGAGTGTCTTCTAGCTCCCCTTCTATATTCATAATACAGCTCGTGCAGTGGAGTCCGTTAAGTTTTAATTTAATAGTTTCCATACAAATTTGATAATTATACTAATATACGAATTGTACTAATTATACTAATAATTTCATTCGCATAATTCGTAAACATTTGTATATTGGTATCGTTTGGGACTACTGAACTATTATTGTCCCCCGATACATCCCCATAGAACACATGAAAGGAATCTGGGTTGGTTTGGCGGGTGCCGTAAATTCTAAAGTTTGTGAGGTTCCGGGCGGGACGGAAGCGCGCAATCCCAGGCTCGGGATAACAAAACTCTGCGCGCAGCTGTAGCCGTTATTGTTGGTCAGTTTTAATTTAATCGGCTGTCCCGCCTTCACATAAAGCGTCTGCGGGCTGTAGCCGTAGGAATCAATGGTAATCTCGAGGTTATTGTTGGTCTCACCAACAGGACCGGCGGATGGGCCGTAATTGCCGTCCGGCCCGCCTGCCGGCGAGGCAGGAATCTGTTCTACAAAATAATTCGGCTTATTCAAGTCAGCCCAAACACTCGTGAAGTTCGGCGCGCCGGCAAGGGCAAGGGCGCCGTTCAAGCTATAGAGCGCGAGGAAGATTATCGCCACGGCGGCAACTTTGTAGAATTTCTTTTGCATAGAGTCTCCCATCTTGGTTACGAAGTAGCCAAGAATAAAGAACAAAGGCGTGGTTCCCAAAATGAAGGCGAAAAGAATCGCCATGCCGGAAAACGCTTTCTCCGAAGAAATCGCGAGCGCCATCATCGCCTGCGTTACTCCGCATGGAATAAATATAGTGAGCGCCCCCAAAAGCGCGGGCGTGAACATTGATTTGGTCTTCGCCTGGTTCCGCACCCTCCTCGCCAAAAACCTCGGCGGTTGGATTACGAAGTAGCGGAATACCGGGTGGATGTTCAAAAGGTTTCCCGCCGTGCCAAGCATAAAGAATATGACCGCGAATTGCAGAACCAGGCTCGCGGTTATGGAAAGCTGCATGACCGATCCCAAAAGCCCCAGGAGGAATCCTAATATAGTGTAGGCAACGAGCTTCGCGCCCAAAAACCAAATTATGGGCATAGCGGTCGGCCGCTTTTCTCTGTCTTTTTCCCGAACCTCCAATTGTTCCTCTTCCTCCTGCGCCATCGCGGTAGCCAAAAGTCCGCCCTGAACGGCGAGGCAGGATAGTCCTCCTACTAAAAGCCCTGTGGTGAAAATTACGAATAAATTTGGCATAGATATATATTATACAAATATACTAATTGTACGAATGATACTAATCATGCGAATTTGGTTTTGTTTTTTGTTTCAATCTTCACGACTCTGACCGGTTTTAAATATTTGCTCCTGAAATTTATCAGTAATCCGAGTTTAATGTCCATAGATTGGAGATATCTTTGCAATTGATAGTAATCTTCTTTTAACAGCATCCTCTTCGCTTTCAGCTCTATTGCAATTTTGTCGTCTACCAAGAAATCAATAATATTCCCCGTGTCGCCTATTCTAAATTCGCGTTTGAAAGGTATTCCTAATTCTTTTAGTTTTGCCTCGAACACATCGCCGTATTGTTTCTCGCGCGAATATCTTCCGACCTC
>JAVHQZ010000147.1:3178-5323 GCA_036171415.1 Minisyncoccota bacterium
GTTTTGCCTCGAACACATCGCCGTATTGTTTCTCGCGCGAATATCTTCCGACCTCATTGTGCACGCTATAGGCTATTCCGACAGTTGTATACGACAATTCGGGGTGAATGAGCTTGTCCATATTATTCGTATTATTAGTATACATTCGTATATTGGTATCGTTAAAATTTGATTCTTTTTAATCTCAAAGAATTGGTGACGACGGAGACGGAAGACAAAGCCATGGCCATAGAAGCGAATATCGGGTTCATGAGTGTGCCCCAGATAGGATATAAGGCGCCCATCGCGACCGGAATAAGGATGATGTTATATCCGAACGCCCAGAAAAGGTTGCCTTTGATTATGCGCATAGTCCTACGGGAAAGTTTTATAACATTCGCGACCGAACCGAGATTTTTGTTCACAAGCGTAACGCTCGCGGCCTCAATCGCCACATCCGTTCCCGTGCCCATAGCGATGCCGACATCCGCCGCGGCCAATGCGGGCGCGTCGTTTATACCGTCCCCGACCATAGCGACAATTTTCCCTTCCTTTTGGAGTTTACGAACTTCGCTTTCCTTTTGGTCGGGTAAGACTTCCGCGAGGATTCTATCAATCCCGAGCTCCCTGCCGATAGCCTCGGCGGTGCGCTTATTGTCGCCCGTAATCATAATGGTTTCTATGCCCATTTTTTTAAGTTCGGCGAGAGCCGCTTTAGCGCTGGCTTTCGGGACGTCGGATACGGCTACAAGTCCGGCTAAAGCTTTCCCGGCCGAGAGATACATTACCGTTTTCCCTTCGCTTTCAAGTTTAGCCACCTGGTCCGAAACTTCGGACGCAGGCACGCCCTCCTCGTCCATAAGTTTTTTGTTGCCGAAGGAAATTTTTTCGCTGGCTATAACAGCCTCCACTCCCCGCCCGGCGAGCGCCTTAAATTTCTCCATGGATTTTATAGAAGCGTTTTTGGACTCGGCGTATTTAACTATCGCTTCCGCCAAGGAATGCTCCGAGCCCTTTTCAATTGAAGCGGCGAGTTCCAAGACTTCTTTTTCACTCATTCGCCCATTCGCGCGAATAGGCGAATCAATAACGATTATTTCGTTTACGGTCGGCCTCCCTTCCGTCAAAGTTCCCGTCTTATCAAAAACAATCGTGTTCACTTTTTGCGCGCGCTCCAGGCTCTCCGCGTCTTTTATGAGAATTCCGTGCTCCGCGCCCTTCCCGGTTCCGACCATGATGGCCGTAGGTGTTGCGAGGCCCATAGCGCAGGGGCAAGCGATGATTAAAACAGCGACGGTGTTTAAAATGGCGAGCAAAAGTGGATTCCCGGGGCCAAGGTCATACCAAAGAGCGAAGGTTAATATAGAGAGCATTAAAACGATGGGCACGAAATAGGAAGATATAAGGTCGGCGATGCGCTGAATGGGCGCCTTACTCCCCTGCGCCTCCTCCACGAGCTTAATAATCTGCGCGAGCATGGTATCCGCGCCGATTTTCTCCGCGCGCATAAGAAAACTTCCGGTCTTATTTACCGTGGCGCCGATGACTTTTGCTCCGGCGGACTTGTCGGAGGGAATGCTCTCGCCGGTAACCATAGACTCGTCAATGGATGATTCTCCCTCGATAATTAGACCATCCACGGGAATCTTCTCCCCAGGCCGGACGCGGATTACGTCGCCGATTTTCACTTCCTCAATTGGAATGTCAATTTCTTTACCATCTCTAACTACCCGTGCGGTCTTCGCCTGCAATCCGATAAGTTTTTTTATGGCCTCGGAGGTTCCGGCTTTGGCGCGCGCTTCAAAATAACGGCCGAGGAGTATTAATCCGATAACGAGGGTAGAAACATCAAAATACGGCATGGCTTCAACGCCCGCCGCGGAGATAACCTTCGGGAAAAAGACCGCGAAGGCGGAGTAGAAAAAGGCCACGCTCGTGCCGATTGTAACCAGCGTGTCCATGTTGGCGGAGCGATGCCGGATGGAAGAGATTGTGGCTTTATAGAATGCCGAACCCGCCCAGAATTGCACGAATGCCGCCAAGACCAACTGCACATAGAAATTTTTGAGCGTCTCGGGCGCGGTGTTGGCCAGTCCGGGGAAACTCCCCCAAAGGATTAGCGCGCCGGAAACCAGGGCGACGGAAGTGCGGTCCAAAAGCTTGCGG
>JAVHQZ010000148.1:0-5283 GCA_036171415.1 Minisyncoccota bacterium
TTGGGCGAGTTCATCCCGTTAGAAATTATGAGAGGTAGTTCGATTATTATCTGACTGGCACGGACTTGCCGCTTTACTTTAATTTCCCATTAGCACTTGATATTTCTAACGGGATTCATTTACGGGGCAGATGTCCCCACCTGTTAATTATAGACTGCAAAATGTAAAAAGTTATCCCCAACTCACGCCCTGAAGGTTTTTGCCACCGCGACAACATCTTCCACCCGGAGATTTTGCGGTCTGGCTCCCGGATCTATGCCCACCGCGGTTAACTCGGCGGACAAGTCTTCGGCGGATTTTTCACTTACGGCCCGCAGGTTGTTCAGAATTGTCTTTCTGGGCTGGGCGAAAACAGCGCGCATGGTTTCGTAATAGGTTTCGGACGGCACATCCCCGTGTTTTGCTGTCGGAGTGATCGAGATAATGGCTGAATCCACCTCCGGCGGAGGAGAAAAATAGGCGCGCGGCAAGATGCCAACTACTTTTGGCTCCGCCCAAAACTGCACGGAAGCCGCAAGGCGGTTCATCCTGGGGGGTTTGGCGGTTAGGCGCACGGCCACCTCCCTTTGAATCGTGAGAATTATAAGTTCCGGCTTGGGCTCGAGCGCTCCGATAGTCCTAAGAAGAAAGCCGGTCAGATAGTAAGGAATATTCCCGATGATTTTATATTTACCGTGGAGGCCCGAGACAAGACCCGGGAGGATTTTAAGAATGTCGCCCTCCACCACTTCCAGATTTTTAAGTCCCCAGCCGCGGGCTTCCTCCGCGAGCGCCGGATCTTTTTCCACGGCTAAAATTTTAGAACCGGTTTTCTCGCAGGCGGCGGCCAACGGCCTGGTGAGCGCCCCCTTACCCGGGCCGATTTCAATAATTGTCTCCCCTCCCGGAGAGAGGGCGGAAATTATTTTTTCTATGGCCGCGGAATTTTTCAAAAAATGCTGACCGAGACTTTGTCTCATTGGAGGGCTATACCTCCGAATACGTTCCGGAGTTCGGCTGTTAGGCGCAGCTGCCTGTCCAGGTTGTAATAATCCGAAGGATTGAAGTCGTCGGTTAAGATTGTTCCGCCGGCCGACACCGGCAAAACCGGCAACCTCAACGCCGGCAGCTGTTTGTTTGAAAAGTAAAAAACCAGATTTCTGGAATTCAAATCATTCCGCCAAGCCGCGTCACCGAAAGAGAAAGCCGTATGGCCGGTTTTGAGAACAGAGGAAACGTAGGGGTCGTTCTCCGGGGGCTTCTCCGGAGAGATTCCTCCGTGAATTATCAGAACACCGTTTGCTTTTGTAATGGCCGCGAGTTCGGCAAAAGCTTCTTTGCTCATTACATATGCGGGTATCTTTGTGTCCTGAATTACGTCCATTATCACTAGGTCAAATTGTTTTCCCTCTTCTTTAAGGGAGCGAACTGCGTGACGGGCGTCATCCGTTAGAACGGTATATCGATTCGCATCCAAGCCGAAGTATTTTTTTGCGAAAAAAACCACACTCGGATCCAACTCTACAATTGTGCCGGAAACTCCCGCCGGTAAGCTCTCAAAGGCCATGCCCGACCCCCCGCCGAGAAGCAGGGCCGAGCTGCCCGGCGCCAGCTTTTCCGTGAACGGATCCACCGCGTCGCTTATCACGCTGAAATCGGTGCCTGCTTTTCCAGTTTCGGTATCTATGCAGCTATAGAGCTTTAAACCCCCCAAAATACAGCGCAAACTGCCGAATTCTATAACCTTAACGCCGGTATAAAAGTTGGTTGCCCGGTCTATTATTTTCGCCCAAGCAGTGGAGCTGCTGCTTGGCAAGAAAGGCAAAAGAGATGTCCCAACGGAAAAAACGATAAGCAGCGGAAGAACTATTTTTTTCCGGAAGCCACCGCCGGAAAGACCCAAGAGGGCGGGCAAAATCAAAATCCAGGCGGTTATAAAAAGAAGCTTGGATAACGGCAATATTGGGATTAGAAAAAATCCGGTAAGAAGGGCGCCGAGGAGCGAACCGACGGTGCCGAGCGCGTACAGTCTTCCGGAGGCGACGCCCGCCGGATGAATTTCGGAATATATTTTTACCGAAAGCGGGGCGGCAAGTCCGGCAAAAATAAAAAGCGGCAAAAACAAAATCATAGAGGCGAGGAGAGGACCGAAGCGCAACCCGAATTGTTCGGAAAAAGAGGAGGCTACGCCAACCGCGGGAGGCAAAATAATTAGTAAAATTCCGAAAGCAAAAATAGAAAAATAAAAAATCTTTTCATGAAATTCTTTGCGGCTAAGGACGCTCCCGATGCCATAGCCCACGGCGAGTCCGCCCAAGGTCGCGGTTATAAGGCTTGACCAGACAAAAATAGTTGCTCCGAAATAAGGAGCAATCAACCTGACGCCGACAATTTCCAAAACAAGCGTTGCCGCGCCGATTAAGAAAACGCAGGTCAAAAAGATTATTTTTCTAAATTTAGACATTAATCTATAGATATATAACGCTCTTCGTCCGCGAGAGCGCGCCGCTCGCCTGTCGCTAGATTTTCATAAATTATTCCTACTTCCGGAAGCGAGGATAAAAAGCGCGAAGGAATATCATAAAAACTTAAAACCAATTCCTTTTTCGCGCGGGTCATCGCCACGTATAATAGCCTGCGTTCTTCCTCCAGGGCTTCTTCATCATAAAACGAACGGGCGTGCGGCAAAAGTCCTTCTTTTATTCCGGCCACAAACACCGAATCAAACTCCAGCCCTTTCGCCAGGTGGATAGTGGAAAGGACTACTCCACTTTCATTTCTCCGCTTGTTCAAATTATCCGCGCTTTGAAGCAGGGCTATTTGTTCCAAGAAAATAGGCAGAGCCTCAAATTCCGAGGCGAAGTGAATTAGCTCCGCGATATTCTCCTTCCTGTCCTCCGGGTCGGTCATGGTCCTCTCTATATATGAGAAGTAGTCCGTGGAGTCGAGGAATAGCCTGATTAGGCTCAAAATATCCTTGTTTTGCGAGGCAGAAAGCGCCTCGGCGAACCGGCGGAAGCGGGTTTTAAGTATTGTTTTCTCGAGACGCTCCTTGCTAATGGAATCATTTTGATTCAATGCATAACGAAGAGCCGCGAGGACGTCTTTTATTTCCCGGCGCTCGTAGAAACGCAGGCCCCCAAAAACCCGGTAGGCAATTCCTCTTTTTAGGAGCGCTTGTTCGAGCGCGCGGGATTGGGCGTTCGTTCTATAAAGGATCGCCACGGATTCTTCCTCGCCTTTATCCGCGATTTTATCCGACATCCATTCCGCCTCTTCTTCTTCGTTCGCGGATTCCAAAAGCAGAACTGGTTTTCCTTCCGGATTTTCCGTCCAAAGCTTATATTTTAAATTTTGAGAAAGCATCCGCTCGTCTATAAGTATTCCGGAGGCCGCGGAGATAATATTCGGCGTGGAACGGTAATTTTCGCCGAGTAAAATAATCTGGGCGCCCGGCCAATCCTTTTCAAAGTTCAAAAAGATATGGATGTTGGAGCCGCGCCAGGTATAAATTGTCTGCGCCGCGTCGCCGACCACGCTTAATTCTCCCCTGTCGCCGGACAATAGTTTTAAAAGAGAATACTGGACATTATTCAGGTCCTGGTATTCGTCCACCAAAATATGGCGATATTTTTCCCGGTATTTTTTCAAAACCTCCGGATGATTTTCGAAAAGCCAGACCAGCTTCTCTAAGAGGTCGTCAAAATCAAAAGCATTGTATTCTATGAGCGCGTTTTCGTAGCGCTCGTAGAATTCCCGCGCCGTTCCCTCCCCGACTCCCGAGGGCGCGGCCTCTTTTACCGAAGACATGCCGTTTTTTACTAAAGTAATAAGGCGGCGGAACTCCGACGGCTTTTGTTCCTTCGGCGAAAAGTTCATCGCCTTCATGGTTTTCTTAACCAGGTCAAAAGAGTCTTGTTCGTCAAAAATTATAAAGTCGGCCGTCCGGTTCAAGTGCTCCGCCTCCGCTCTCAAAATTCTCGCGCCCAAAGAATGGAATGTTCCGATAAACGGCCGGGTTCTTAGTCCCCGGAGCGACTCCTCCAGGCGTTCCGCCATTTCTTTGGCAGCTTTGTTGGTAAAAGTAAGAGCCAGGATGTTTTCCGGCTCCATCCCGCTATCAATAAGATAGATAAGACGGCTGGTCAGGGTCTTGGTTTTACCGGTTCCGGCGCCCGCCACTATTAATAAGGGTTTTAAGGGGGCTTCAACCGCCCGTTTTTGCTGTGGATTGAGGTCTTTTTTCATCTGTGATAGGCTGGTTTCTGTTGGTGTTTTTAATATATGAGTTCAAGTACCATACTAAAGCAATTGCATAAGGAGAGGAAGCCGCTACTCACGGCTCTTTTTTTGCTGGGAGCCCTCATTTTCCTTAGGTTCGTAGTCTTCCCGCCGAATGCCCTTGGTTACGGGAAAACCTCCTCTTTGCCTACTCAGAAAACCTTTGACCTAGGCGGAACAACCCTTCTTAAGGGCTATGCCCCACTCGCTTTCGCGGACGAAATTCCAACCGAACCTTCCAATGCCCGGGAAATAGCCTTTTTGCTTGGAGCCAGGTCAGCCCTAGTGAGCGGCGAACCACCCTTTTAATCCTAGTTTGCTAGTATTTAGTTAATGCTTTACGAAAAAGATATATTTGGCACAGAGGGTCACGCGAGGTCTCCGGAAGAGGAAGAAGAGATAGAAGAGTCCTGGCTCGAAAATATACTTGAGGGAATCGAAGATGGGCACCTTAGTGTCAAAATCAATAAGCGGGAGAAAACGGTCTCTATAATAGAGATTCCGACTGGCGACACAATTTTTCATACGAGCATAGACGAATACGAGAAGCTTCTGTGCGAGAAAGAACAACGCGGGCAAAGCTCCAACTTTAAAAGCCGGAAAGAAAACTAAGCTTCTTTAAACCGATAGCTCCAAGCCTCCGCCAAATCTCCGGCGGAGATTTTTTGTTTATCGGCAAGGTCGGCTATGGTGCGGGCAGTTTTTAACAAGCGGTAGTAGCCCCGGGGAGAAATTTTGGTTTTATCAAGCGACGCAAGGAAGGCTTCCGCCTGGGGTTCGAGGTTTGCTAGTTCTTCGGTTTGTTTGGAGCTCATTTCCGAATTAGTTTTTATCTTGAGGTTTTTGAAGCGGACAGACTGTTTCTCACGGGCCAATTCTATCTTTTTCCTTATAGATTCACTCGTCTCCCCCCCCGCGGAAGCGGTTCTTAGTTCGCTCACTCTCACCCGCGGAACTTTTACCTGTAAATCTATGCGGTCGAGAAGCGGACCGGAAATCTTGTTCTGGTATTTAACAACTTCG